>JAMOMJ010000183.1 GCA_027067135.1 Cyclobacteriaceae bacterium | reverse complement strand
ATTTTTTTGTTTGCACACCTAAATAAGTGAAGAATGTTGAGCCAAAAAAGTTTAAATGGATTTTATTTAAGCTCTTTTTGGCTCTTTTTTATTGAACGCTTGCGGATTTAAGGTTATTAACTTTTTGAGCTATATAAACACCTATTATTTGCACCCTAACAAAGGTAACATCGAAGCTGCTCAAAGCGCTCATTTATTTCTTTTCTAAATCTTTAACAACCTTTGTATTCTAAATTCCAATTTTATATCTTTGCAGTCCGAAATTTTGCGAAGGCCGCAAATTCGTATTAAAAAGATAGATAGATGCCTACTATTCAACAATTAGTAAGAAAGGGAAGAACTAAACTGACTTCAAAGTCTAAGTCCCCTGCTCTTGACTCTTGTCCTCAACGTAGAGGAGTTTGTACCAGGGTATATACAACTACCCCTAAAAAACCAAACTCAGCTATGCGTAAAGTTGCCCGTGTAAGGTTAACTAACGGTAAAGAGGTTAACGCCTATATTCCAGGTGAGGGTCATAACTTGCAAGAACACTCTATTGTATTGATTCGTGGAGGAAGAGTAAAAGATCTTCCCGGTGTACGATATCACATCATTAGAGGTGCGCTAGATACTGCAGGTGTAAGCGACAGGACACAAAGACGTTCGAAGTACGGTGCTAAGCGCCCAAAAAAGTAATTTAAAAATTAAGAAGTAAATGAGAAAAGCTAAACCTAAGAAAAGGTATATTCTACCTGACCCTAAGTTTGCTGACACCCTTGTAACAAGGTTTGTTAACAATCTTATGATCGATGGTAAGAAGAGTATTGCTTATTCTATTTTCTACGATGCTATTGCAATGGTAGAAAATAAGACTGGTGAGAATGGACTTGAAACTTGGAAAAAAGCACTAGCTAACGTTAGTCCAACCGTAGAAGTTAAGAGTAGACGAGTTGGTGGTGCCACATTTCAAGTTCCTTTAGAGGTTCGGCCCGACCGTAAAATATCGCTAGGAATGAAATGGATGATTATGTTCACTCGTAAGAGGGGCGAAAAAACCATGACAGATAAACTAGCAGCAGAAATCATTGCAGCCTCAAAAGGTGAAGGTGGTTCAATTAAAAAGAAAGATGATACGCATAGAATGGCCGAAGCAAACAAGGCATTCTCGCATTTCCGTTTTTAATTATGGCTAAAGATTTAAATTATCTAAGAAATATCGGCATCATGGCGCACATCGATGCTGGTAAAACAACCACTACAGAACGTATTCTGTATTATACTGGTTTAAGCCATAAAATTGGTGAAGTACACGATGGTGCTGCTACCATGGATTGGATGGAGCAAGAGCAAGAGCGTGGTATTACAATTACCTCTGCTGCAACAACCACTTCTTGGAAGTACCCAACTGAGCAAGGAAATAAAATTGATGCAACTAAAGAGTACGGTATTAATATTATTGATACTCCTGGTCACGTAGATTTTACTGTTGAAGTAGAACGCTCACTTCGTGTGCTAGATGGTGCAGTTGCCTTATTTTGTGCTGTATCTGGCGTAGAGCCACAATCAGAAACTGTTTGGAGACAAGCTGATAAGTATAAAGTGCCTCGTATTTGTTTTGTAAACAAAATGGATCGTGCCGGAGCTGATTTCTTTAAAGCAGTAAATGAAATAAAAGAAAAATTAGGAGCTAATCCTGTGCCTCTTCAAATTCCTATTGGAGCTGAAGAGGATTTTGTAGGAGTTGTGGACCTTATTACAAACAAAGCAATTGTTTGGAACGATGAGGACATGGGAATGACCTATAAAGAAATAGAGATTCCTGAAGATTTAAAAGATACGGTAGAAGAGTGGAGACAAAAATTGATTGAATCAGTTGCAGAATATGATGATGCTCTTTTAGAAAAATTCTTTGAAGACCCTGAAAGTATTACAGAAGCAGAAATGAATAAAGCAATCCGCGAAGCGGTAATTGATATGTCATTTTCTCCTGTTATGTGTGGGTCTGCCTTTAAAAATAAAGGAGTTCAGGCAATGCTTGATGCGGTTTGTGCTTACTTGCCCTCTCCAATGGATATGCCTCCGGTAGAAGGAACTAATCCTGATACTGAGAAAATAGAAGTTAGAAAACCAGATGTGAATGAGCCATTTGCAGCACTTGCTTTTAAAATTGCTACAGATCCATTTGTAGGTCGTTTATGTTTTTTCAGAGTATATTCTGGTAAATTAGAAGCAGGTTCGTATGTGTATAATGCACGTACAGGTAAGCGTGAGCGTATCTCTCGTTTAATGCAAATGCATTCTAATAAGCAAAACCCGATTAAAGTAGCTGAGGCTGGAGATATTGCAGCGGGCGTTGGCTTTAAAGATATCAAAACAGGTGATTCGCTTGTTAACGAAAAGCATAAAATTGTTTTAGAATCAATGTCTTTTCCAGAGCCAGTTATTGGTTATGCAATTGAGCCTAAAACGCAGGCAGATGTTGATAAATTAGGAATGGCTATTGCCAAACTTATAGAAGAAGATCCAACTTTAAGAGTTCATACTGACGAAGAAACAGGTCAAACTGTAATGAGAGGTATGGGTGAGCTTCACTTAGAGATCATTATTGATCGTTTGAGAAGAGAGTTTAAAGTGGAGATTAATCAAGGTGCTCCTCAAGTTGCATATAAAGAGAATATTACAAAACTTGTTGACCATAAAGAGGTTTACAAAAAACAATCGGGTGGTAAAGGTAAATTTGCCGATATTGTTTTTGAGATGGGGCCTAGAGAAGATGGCAAAGAAGGACTATTATTCGAAAATAAAATAGTTGGAGGAGTAATTCCAAAAG
>JAMOMJ010000182.1 GCA_027067135.1 Cyclobacteriaceae bacterium | reverse complement strand
CCTGAGCATCAAGCGCATTGAATGCCTCTTCAAAGTTTTCTGCAGAAAACAGTGATTCTGCATATTCCGCCAAATCAAGATTACTGTATGCCATAGCTTTAGTGGTACATTCCAGATTGTACAGTTCACTCAAACTCCAAACCACGGCTAACAAGTTAAAAATTTGTTAACCGTGGTGAAGAAAAGAGCAGCTTACAATAATACCCTCTCATTGACTATGGGTATTTTAAGCGGATGCCGTTTTTTTGAGAATCAGGAAGTTTAATCCACCGCCATAATAGTCGGCATGAGCCCTGACGATGCTAAAACCCACCTCTCTAACCTGTTCAATCAACTCGTCAAGGCCTATAAAGAGGGTGTTCGGAGATTTACAGATTGCTAGATTCTGCTGGGTAAATGCTTCCCAGTATGGGTTTGCAATCTGCTCCTTTTTTGCCTCTTCAAGAAGTGCTGGCATATCGATATGCGGGTTTAAGGTAGCAAGCACCAAATTACCACCCATTTTGATGTGTTGTGAAATGTGTTTTAGAACCCGCAGCGGATCATCCCAAGTGTAGTAACTGTTTATAGAGATAGCAGAGTCCACCGGCTCAATGCTCACAGACTCAATGCGCGACTTAATGATTTCAAACGGTTTTCCAGGAAACTGTTTTGCCATCCATCTCGCCCCCTTTACCATATCGGCAGACATATCTACTCCGGTGTATCCTGTTATCGCATCTTCGGATGCTACAAAGGGGATGATCTTGCCCGCACCGCAGCCAAAGTCAGCCACCTTTCCATAAAGCACGCCTGCTGTTTTACGATTCAGCCTGACCATTTCAGACGGCATAACCGATTGGAATGGGGCCGCATATTGATTCCAGTCTATAATTTCAATACTCATAGCTCTCTCCCAATCCAGGTAAGAAACTTCCGGGATGTTGCTTTTATTTCCCATATCACGCAAGCAAGAGAGAAAGGGCCGCCGTAGGTCTCCGTATCTTCAGCAATAACATGTATTCCCATCAGTTTCTGATGGAAACTGATGTGGTTGGGCTGCATTGACATCACAATCGCGTCACATTGCAGGCTCTGTGCTATGGAAAAAAACGCACGATAGTAATCCTTGAGTAGCCCCAGGTTTCCCTCGTTAATAATAAATCGACCCAATTCCATTAGGTGCGCTCCTGCTTCACGATATTCCATCAGATATCGATCTTGTGGAAACCCATAAGGACCGTCCACGCTTAGCCGTGCTGTACTGTTAATATGTCCATGTTGGTCTCTGGTATATAGGGTTAGCGCACTGTCGTCGAGCAGGTCATTATCCAGATCCATATCCGGAAAAATATCTTCATAATGTATCTTCCTGAAGTGCTTTATCTCTTCCATGGTTTTACGGTCAATGGCAATTCCTATGTGGTTATTAGTATTTTTCATTATGGCTCACCTCCCCACCTGAATACTTACTTTCCGGTGTAAATCTCTCCTCACTCTGTGCCATAATGCTGCTAACTTGCGTCTTGTTTTTGCTATTCATCTCATCACCTTTATGTTGGATAATTGATGAGCAATAAGTGGGAGTGATCAAGTCCCAATGCGCATTCCTGTTGTATTTCAATGTGTTTGAAATTTGCTCATGACTCAACAGGAAGGTTGAGAATGACAGAAAAATAAAATGCGGGAAGAGTACCAACGGGTATCAAAATGTATGTGCGGTTATAAACAGATAACTTGCTGTTTTTCTTATATAAAAACATTTATCAAAAAAAGATAAAAAATGGATTCTGATAACAATCTCTATACGCCAGATCTAAAAAATGAACATGTAAAGCGTTTGTTCAGAGAGTTTTTGATGGATAAAATGAGGAGTAAAGGCCTCACTGCAAAGCAGCTCGCAGACGACCTGCATGTCGATGTAACGACTGTACGGCGATATGTTGGTGAGAAAGGAAACTTGCCGAAGGCTATCCCTAACAATACTTATTCCCGATTTCTTAAGGCTGTGAACTCAAGTGACGAAGAGTTTCGACAATTTTCATTAGAAAACCTGCAAAGGAAGGATGAGTCCCATTCCACTATAAAAACCGAAATAGCCAAACCACCAGAGGTTAATTTATCTGACGAGCTATCTACTAAGAGTGAGCAATGCTCTCCAGTTGTAGCGAAAAAATTACAAAATAGTATTGAATCCCAATCTATCAGTGAATTTGAGCGATTTAATCCTTCACTATCCAAATCCAGCTCATCTGATAGATTCGCTGCTAATACACCTCACCACTTTGCACGTTTATTTGTTTATCTATTGCTATTTGTGTTTTCGCTTGTGTTATTGATTGCTTTTTTGACTTGGGATGATCAAACCTCATTTTTTGAGCTTGGTGTTATGGCGAAAAAAAATGGGCTTCAGTCTGAAGCTATTGATTATTTTAAGCAGGCTATTGAGGAGGATGATAAACGTGCTAACGCCTTCTATGAACTGGCTGATATCTATGCGGAATTAACGGATCACGATAAAGCCATTGAATATTACCGGGAAGGAATAGCTGAAGATGCAAAATTTAGTAGTCGGGCATACAACAATCTCGCCCTTTTGCTGCTCTCCCAGGACGAGATCAATAGCACACTGGTTCTACTCGACAGAGCTTGGCAAAATATTACCACTTCAATAGAAAAAGAGCGCTGGGCTCAATCCGGAATAATTTTGAAAAACCAAGCTTGGGCCTATTGGAAATCCGGGCTTTACACTGAAGCGATGAAGCTCATAACGAAAGCACAAGAGCAACTTGGCCCCGCGCAAGTGCTTGACCTATTTCCTGAGGTGTTCTGCCTGCATGCTC
>JAMOMJ010000181.1 GCA_027067135.1 Cyclobacteriaceae bacterium | reverse complement strand
TTAGTGTCAATAAAATGTGTTCCTTTTTTTAGAAAAACACCAAAAAATTATTTTTGGTTGTCATAAAATAATTACCTGCCTCTAAGTACATTTTTATCCAGACAGTGAATAATGCGGGTTAAGATTCCTGCGGAATGAACTGTATGAGCTGGAGGGTGTAAAAGCTGGTCAAGTCAGCTGGTGAGTTATTGGCAACTAGCTCCGTAGTTTTTTGTTGTACTGCTATTTGAATATCATTCTCTTGCTGACTGTAGTGCAGATCAACCTCGGTGGAGGTTGGAGATTGCAAAGCTTACGCCTTGCAATGACGAAATCGTGCCGCTAACAAAGAAGCTTCTGCTATCAGCGGTAACAATTTAACATAGGGAGCCACTTTGTAGGATAATTACAGGTAGTTTTGTGCAAATTTATTACTATGCAAGCTCTATCAGAAGTTAACTTATCAACGCAATTGCGCAATGCTTTGGAGGATTTGGCATTTGATAAATTAACGCCCATTCAAGAAAAGTCATACCCAGTAATACTTTCTGGTGAAGATGTGGTTGGTATTGCTCAAACAGGAACGGGTAAAACTTTTGCCTATTTACTTCCCATTTTAAAAGAGTTAAAGTATTCTGAGCAGGTAAACCCCAGAGTGTTAGTCTTAGTGCCAACACGCGAATTGGTAGTGCAAATTGTGGAGCAAGCAAGGCTCTTAACCAACTATATGAGTACAAGAGTGCTTGGTGTTTATGGCGGCACTAATATTAAAACACAGGCACAGGAAGCAGGGCAGGGTGCAGATATTATTATAGCAACTCCCGGCAGGCTCTATGATTTGGTGCTAAGCAGGGCATTGCAGCTAAAGGCCATAAGTAAATTAGTAATTGATGAGGTAGATGTGATGTTAGACCTAGGGTTTAGATTTCAATTAAAAAACATTTTTGAACTACTGCCCCCACGAAGGCAAAATATAATGTATTCGGCTACGATGACCAATGATGTTGATTTATTAATTCAAGATTATTTTAATAGACCTGCTAAAATATCCATTGCCGTAAGTGGTACGCCTTTAGAAAATATTGAGCAAACCTGCTACTCAGTGCTAAATTTTAATACCAAAGCTAATTTGTTGGCACACTTACTGCATTCCACAGAGGAGTATAAAAAAGTGCTGGTATTTATTGCCAACAAAAAAAGTGCAGATGTGTTATTTGAGTTCATGGAGAACGAATTTGCCTCAAAAGTGGGCATCATACACTCCAACAAATCACAGAATTATAGATTGCGATCAATTGAGGATTTTGAAAATGGAGCTACTAGAATATTAGTAGCCACCGATGTAATTGCAAGAGGCTTAGATATCGAAGCTATTTCACATGTTATAAACTTTGATGTGCCTCAATACCCAGAGAATTATATGCACCGCATTGGCCGAACAGGTAGGGCAGAACAAACTGGTAAAACTATATTATTTTACACAGAAAAAGAGCTTATTAGAAAAGAGGCTATTGAGGAGTTGATGGAGTTGAAAATACCAATAATCGATTTTCCTGCCGATGTGGAAGTTTCTAATGTGCTTACGGCTGAAGAACGCCCTCATAAAAAAGAGAAGTACGGTAACCATAAATTAGCTCAAAATTCTGATGCTGGCATCTCTTTTCATGAAAAGAAGGAAAGTAACAAACGCACCAATTTAGGAGGTTCGTATAAACGCGAGATCGTTTCAAAATATAAAAAACCTCAGCACAAAAGAGGAAGCAAAGGTGGCAAAAAGAGGTAGTAACTTTTACTCTGTCATACTGAGGGTTTTACCCGAAGTATCTCTTATTATAAGCAGCATGTTGTTGCATTGCAGTTTCTAGTTATTTAGGGTCTGCTGAAAAAGTCCTAGGTGCGTCAAATACAAGTGGGCAAAGCGAAGATGTGTTGGAATACTTCGAGCTGAAGCCCGTGAAGTAGTTGGCGTGTCTGGGGCTAACGCAAAAAGCCAATAATGACTTTTTTTAAGTGCAAGGGTTTTGCGGGGTTTTTAGTGAAAACCTTGCACTTTGGCTGAAAAACTCAGCTATAACTTATTGAAAAAGTAACACTTTAAGTGTTTTTCAGCAGGCTCTATTTACTTCAACTTGAAAAGCCACGTCCTTTGGGCTATGCCTGTATTTGGTGGCATAAGATGAATAATGAATATTGATTAACGAATAATGATTTAAGATGTGATCCGAATACTTCAAAATTCAAAAACCGTTAATCGATGTTCGGTTATTCAAAGAAACAGGAAATGCTCCAAAGCCCCCTATGGGGGCAGCGCAAATCCACCTTCTTAGAAGGAGGATTCTTTACTTCCAAAATGTTAGCAATCAACCTCGGTTGAGGTTGGAGATTACAAGGCGTAAGCCTTGCAATGACGAAACCGTTGGTGGTAATAATTGGAACTACACCACCACATTCACAATTTTCTTAGGCACTACAATAACCTTTTTAGGTGGCTTGCCTTCCATCCATTTTTGAATTACCTCGTTGGCTAACACTTCCTTTTCCATATCTGCATTGCTCATATCTAAGGAGAAGGTAATTTTAGCACGCATTTTTCCATTTACCATAATAGGGTAATCATAGTTATCTTCTTTAAGGTAGTCAGGCTTAAAAGTTGGAAAGGTGGCCTTATTAACCGAATTCTTATGGCCTAATTTATGCCACATCTCCTCGGCAATATGTGGGGCAAAAGGGGAGAGGATTAAGGTTAATTCCTCCAACACTTGTCGATTATTGCATTTTTGAGCAGTAAGCTCGTTTACACAAATCATAAAAGCACTAACTGAGGTATTTAGAGATAAATTCTCAATATCTTCTTCTACCTTTTTAATGGTTTTATGCAACGTTTTTAACGAACCTGCTGAAGGTTTGTCTTCTGAAACATTGAAGATGCCTCCTTGGTGCGCCAGGTTCCAATACTTACGTAAAAACTTATAAACTCCATCAATACCATTGGTATTCCAGGGTTTAAACTGTTCCAAAGGCCCTAAGAACATTTCGTATAATCGTAAAGTGTCCGCCCCAAACTGGGCAATCATATCGTCTGGGCTAACCACATTATATTTCGATTTAGACATTTTCTCAACCTCGAATCCACAGATGTATTCTCCCGAACGTTCAGGAATAACAATCGCTCCTTTTAAGCTTGGGCGCCAGTTTTTAAACGCTTTAACATCTAAAATGTCATTCTTTACAAACGATACATCTACATGAATCTCGGAGATTACCTTTAAGTCAACATTTTCAATGCTTAAATTAAGGCCAGGATGTGTATCATTAAGCTTATCAATTTCATAATCGATGATGCTCATTACATATTCACGCATATCTATATGCGTTTTATGATCTTGAATTTGCTCTGCTATGTTTTTTGAGAGGAATATTTCTGGTAATTCAACATGGGCAAAATCAGGGTGAATATCGCTAAAGGTAGTTCGGGCAGCATATACAAAATTAGACCGCCCTTGGATCATTCCTTGATTTATCAATTTTTTAAATGGCTCATCTACAGTTACAAATCCTCTGTCGTAGAGGAATTTTGTCCAAAAACGAGAATATAATAAATGGCCTGTGGCATGTTCCGATCCACCAATATATAAATCCACACTTTGCCAATAATCTTGAGCTTCTTTGCTCACAAATTCTTTGTCATTATGGGCATCCATATAGCGGAAGAAATACCAACTTGAACCTGCCCAACCTGGCATGGTACTTAATTCATATTCGTGTTGGTTTTTATATTTCCAGTCTTTGGCTCTGCCCAGAGGCGGTTCACCAGATTCTGTGGGCTTATACTCATCAATAGTTGGCAATTCAAGAGGCAAATCTTCTACAGGCAAGGGGGTAGGAATTCCTTCCTTATAATATACAGGAAATGGCTCTCCCCAATAACGCTGACGCGCATAAATGGCATCGCGCATTCTATATTGAATTTTCGCTTTACCAATACCTAACTCTTTTAGTTTTTCGATAGCAGCAGTAATGGCTTCTTCATAAGTTAACCCATTTAAGAAACCAGAATTAATCATTTTACCCTCTTTTGTAGGGTCAGCTTCTTCTTCGATATTGGCAATATCAATAATAGGAGGAATTGGTAAGTTGAAGTGCTTAGAGAATGCATAATCACGCTGATCTCCAGCAGGAACAGCCATTACGGCACCTGTTCCATAGCCTTCAAGTACATAGTCTGCAATCCAAATAGGTAGTTTTTGACCTGAGAATGGATGGATAACATAACTGCCCGTAAACACACCGGAAATGGTTTTTACATCGCTCATTCGTTCACGTTCTGAACGATTTTTCGCTACTTCTACATATTCTTCAACTTTTTGTTTTTGTTCTTCGGTAGTTAAGGTTTCTACCAAATCGCTTTCCGGGGCTATGGCAACATAGGTTACTCCATAAATGGTATCTATTCGAGTAGTAAAAACGTGGATGCGTTCTGCTGAATTTTCCACTTCAAAAAAGAATTCTGCGCCAATGGATTTCCCAATCCAATTACGCTGCATTTCTTTCATGGGCTCCGGCCAATCAATAGTATCTAAGCCAGTTAATAGCCTATCGGCATAAGCCGAAATGCGCATATTCCATTGCGACATTACCTTACGTTCAACAGGATGCCCACCTCTTTCAGAGAAGCCATCTTTTACCTCATCATTGGAAAGTACAGTGCCTAATGCAGGGCACCAGTTAACAGTGGTGTTAGCTCGGTAGGCCAAGCGATAGTTTAATAAAAATTCAGAACGTTTAGCTTCGTTATACGCATCCCAAGCCACCTCATTAATGGTTGGTGTATCGTCAGAATGGGCAGAGGAAATATTGCCGTTTCCTTCTTTCTCTAAAATTTCGACTAGCTCTGAGATGGGGCGGGCTTTGTCCGTTTTAAAATCGTACCAAGAGTTAAAAAGCTCAATGGTTATCCATTGAGTCCATTTATAAAAATCGGGGTTGGAAGTTTGTACTTCTTTGCTCCAGTCAAATGAAAATCCTAAATTTTTAAGTTGGAATTTATAGCGTTTAATGTTTTCTTCGGTGGTAATGGCAGGGTGTTGCCCTGTTTGTATGGCGTACTGTTCCGCAGGCAACCCAAAAGAATCGAAACCCATGGGATGAAGCACATTAAACCCTTTTAAACGCTTAAATCGAGAGACAATATCGGTAGCAATATAGCCTAGTGGGTGGCCTACATGTAGCCCTGACCCTGAAGGGTAGGGGAACATATCAAGTGCATAAAACTTAGGCTTTTTCTTATTAATTTCGGCTTTATATACTTGGCTATCACTCCAAACCTTTTGCCATTTGGATTCAATCTCTTTAAAATTATAGTCGGACATTTTACTGCGCTTATCTCAAAATTTAAGCCGCAAAAATAGTGGTTTTAGTTGGATAAGATGTATTTAAAAACACGTTTATAAATCTCTTTAAACCAAAATGTATATTGTTGTGGATTGAGTTTTATCTCATTAGAGATTTCTTTGAGAGAGGCATATTTCCAATCGCTTACTTCTGCAGGGTTAGGCAAAGGGCTTGCATTAAATTTACCAATGAGCACATGGTCTAGTTCATGCTCAATCAATCCATTTTCAAATTCTGTTTTATAAGTAAAAGAGAACAATGACTGTAAACTGGTGGTAATTCCCATTTCATCGAACAACCTATTTTGTGCCGATGTGGTTAAATGTTCTCCAGGAGCAGGGTGGCTGCAACAGGTATTCGACCATAATTCAGAAGAATGGTATTTGCCTGAAGCTCTTTTTTGAAGCAGTAATTCATTCTCATTATTAAATAAAAAAACGGAATAGGCTCTATGTAACTCACCTTTTTGATGAGCTTCGAGTTTTTCCATGGAACCTATGGGGTAATCTTTAGAATCTACAAGAATTACATTTGCCAAAAGCGATTAAATAAAATTTCAATATTAAGAACCAACTGTATTAGATACCAATAAAAATAATATAAACTATGATAACTAGGACAATAACTAAGTACATAATTAAGTCAACTTTAAAATAGTTTTTATATTTATTAAAAAGTTGCCTCATTTTTAAAATAGTTTATCTAAAATTATAAACTTAATCTCTCAATGGAAAATTAAATGCGCGAATTAATAAATAATAGTAGGGCTAAATTTGGAACTGCTCCTGTATTCTTTACAGCCATTTCTACCATTTTGGGAGCTATTATGTTTCTACGTTTTGGTTATGCTGTAGCCAATGTAGGCTTTATGGGCACGTTAATGATTATCCTCTTTGGGCATTTGGTAACAATACCCACAGGAATGGCTATTGCTGAAATTGCCACTAACCAACGGGTGCGGGGTGGTGGTGAATATTACATTATCTCACGTTCCTTCGGGATTAATATTGGTGCAGCTATTGGTATTGCATTATATCTTTCCCAAGCCATTAGTGTTGCCTTTTACCTTATTGCTTTTGCCGAAGCATTCGATCCTGTGATTGTCTGGCTCCAAACTAATTATGATTTTGTGTTAACTAAAAGAATGATTAGTGTAGGAGCATTGCTTGTTGTGGCTATTTTAATGCTTACCAAAGGAGCTAATTTAGGGATGAGTGCCCTTTACGGAGTAGTAGCGATTTTGTTTGTTTCTTTAATAAGTTTCTTTATGGGAGAACCAACAGTGGCTGCTAGTGGCATAGGTTTTCATTTTTATTCTACAGTAGAAGATAAAGATAATTTTTTTATGGTATTTGCCATTGTTTTCCCCGCTTTTACGGGCATGACAGCTGGAGTTGGCCTTTCAGGTGATTTAAAAAATCCTCAAAAATCGATTCCAATAGGTACTTTATTGGCCACCTTCTCTGGCCTTATTATTTATGTATTTATTGCTTATAAACTAACTACATCTGCTACAGTCGATGAACTGAATAATGACCAATTGATTATGCAACGTATTGCAAGTTGGGGTTTAATTATTCCCATTGGTTTGGCGGCTGCTACCATCTCTTCTACGTTGGGTAGTATAATGGTTGCACCTCGTACTCTACAGGCATTATCCCAAGATAAAGTATTTCCTTCTTTATCCTTAAATAAGTGGTTGTCAAAAGCAAAGGGAGGGAATAACGAGCCTTTTAATGCTACGATGCTTACTTTGGGGATTGCAGCCATATTTGTAGCAATGGGTAGTGTGAATACGGTGGCTATCATAATTTCCATGTTCTTTATGGTAACCTATGGTGCCATTTGTTTGATTTCATTTCTAAATCATTTTGCAGCAGACCCTGCCTACCGACCAGATTTTAAGTCTAAATGGTATATCTCACTACTCGGCTTCCTTCTAACTAATTTTTTAATGTTTAAGATGGATCCTGTCTATGCGTTTGCTTCTATTATAGTTATGGTAGGGCTCTATTTTATGGTGGCTAAAACACGTAAAAATTTCTCTGGTATGTCCAAAGTTTTTCAAGGGGTAATTTACCAGATGAACAGGAGGCTTCAGGTGTTTATTCAGAGTTCCGAAAAGGATAATGATAATTGGAGGCCATCCGTTATATGTCTGTCGCCAGATTTCTTTAAACGCCCTGCAGCTTTTACATTAATGAGCTGGCTCTCGTTTAGATCTGGCTTTGGAACTTATTTACATTTTATAGAAGGGTATCTATCAAAAGACAAAAACCGAGAGGCTAAAGAAACGTTGGATCGATTGATTAAAATGGCAGGCGTGAATAAAAGTAATGTGTTTTTAGATACCCTTATTTCACCTTCGTTTACGAGTGCCGTTGCACAGGCTATTCAGTTACCAAGTGTTTCGGGTAAGGAAACAAATACCATATTATTTGAGTACGCTAGAGATGCCCCTGAGTTTTTACCTGCTATTATTCAAAACTTATCGTTGGTAAAGGCCACGAACTACGATGTATGTGTACTTTCATCCACTCAAAAGAATTTTGGGGTGAAAAACACCATCCACATCTGGCTTACCCCAAATGATTTGGAGAATGCGGCTCTTATGATTTTACTTGGATACGTAATTATTGGCCATCCGGATTGGAAAAGAGCCTCCTTGAAAATAACAGCCTTATTTCCAGAAGATGAGATTTCTGAATATGAAGTTAAGTTGAAAGAGATGATTAAATTGGGTCGCTTGCCTGTCTCTCCGCACAACATTGAGTTAATTGAACAAAAAGAAGATGTGAGTGTGAAAGAAATTGTACTTCAAAAATCAAAAGACGATGATTTGATATTCTTAGGGTTTGGTTATAAGGAGTTAAAGCAAAAGGGAGAAGAGCTATTTGCAGGTTATGATGGTATTGGCAACATACTGTTTGTGCATGCGGCAACAGAACACACCATAAATTATGATGAATAAGAATGTTTTTTCGAAAGCCGCTATAACTGGGATTTTTGTTATCATTATCAGCCTTTGGATGATGGTAGCAGGCAAGGTTAACACAGAAGGCCTTTGGATGCCTGAAGGATTCAAAGTACCCATTTTGGCCTTGGAGTTTGCTGCAAGCACACAAGAAATGAGTAAAATTGTTACGAGTATATCTCCAGAAAATAATGCAAAAATAGTGGCAGGAACTCAGGTAGATATGTTGTTTTTAATGGCCTATAACCTGTTTCTGTTTTTTGTGCTGCGTAGTATTTATAAAATTACGAACCTGCAACAGTATAAGTGGCTGGCATTGCTACCTTTTGTGGTTATGGTTGCGGATGCA
>JAMOMJ010000180.1 GCA_027067135.1 Cyclobacteriaceae bacterium | reverse complement strand
AGCTGCTTCAGAACCAGTAGCAATAACAACTGCATCATAATCATTTACAAGCTTTTTAATATCTGTAATTTTAGAGTCTGAATGTATAGTAACGCCAAGATTTTTAGCAGTAGTTATAAGAAGTGAGACTACATTTTTTGCTTCATTACTAAGTGGATAAACTCGCCCATCATCTTTAACATCAAGTAAAAGCCCTATACTATGACAAAAATTTTCAAACTTTGTAAAACCAAACTCTTCTAAAGCAAATTTTGTAAATAAAGGGTTTTGGCTAAAAAAATCTTCTGAAGATAGATTTTTATTTGTAATATTGCAACGACCATTTCCTGATACTAAAATTTTTTTTCCACACTTGGAATTTTGTTCAAATATATCAACTTGAGAGTTCTCTTTAGCACAAAATATAGCACATAAAAGACCAGAAGCACCACCACCAATAATTGCAATTTTTTTCATAGTGGTAATTATATCTTAAATGAAAGTGTGTTCTTAATGATTATGATGTTTGGTTAGTATATTATACCAATCCCCATAAAAAGGTAAGTATTTAAACGAGCATATTGCATTAATATACAAGACGAAAAACCGTAGGAGCTACTAGTAGCTTCAAGGATTTTTAACGAAGTATAATGATGCAATATGCTCGCCCTACTGGTAAAAGATAAGCCATTATCTATTTCGTTAAATCTTTTTGGATTAACCAGTTAGTCCTGCAAAGATTTGCCTTTTAGCTAATAGCTTATCTTTTATTTAAATACCTACCTTTTAATGGGAATTGGTATTAGTTATAAAAACTCAATATAATCGTATAGACCCACGATGCCAGTGTTATGACTAAACCATCTCATAACTTTGTTATATCTTTTTATTACATTTTTTCTACAATATTGGCTTTAGTGGTAGCAATTTCATAAAAAATAACTTTGTACGCTTCATTATAGACGTATCATTATTACGTCCATCCTTTCTCACATTCCAACTATTACCTTCTGACATATCAATTTCAATTTCACGTTTTACTGCACGGGCAAGCTCATCATGCTTCGCTATAATGCCCACTTCCGTATTCAAGTTTTCAGAGCGCGGATCAAGATTAAATGTTCCAATGAAGACAATACTGTCATCAACAACCATGGTTTTTGCATGCAACGAAAATATAGGTAGCTTACCCTCTTTATATTGAGAATATTGTTTAACTAAATCATATCTTCGCTTAGCATCATGGCGGTACTCATACAGTTCAATACCTGCGTCTAGTAATTCATCAATTTGAGAGCTGTAACCACTAAATGCGGCTAAATTATCACTAGCGGCTAATGAGTTGGTACAAATTTTAATTGATACACCTCTAGCCAGTGCCGCTTTAAATAAATCCCATGCATCGGAACTTAAAATTAAATAAGGTGATTGAATAACAACATTATCTTTTGCAGAATTTAAAAGCTGAGCTAACGCCGTTGTGGAATCTCCACCACCACCCATATTAAAATTAAACCAGGTATTATTTTTTCCAGGTCTATCACTAATAAAGGACGCATCTAACCAATACACTGACTCTGTAATGGCAACCACTTCACTGGTAATTCCTGCCATAGACTGCCGAACTTCTGGTAAATAATTAGACTCATCCTGTGCATAAGCATGTAAATTTTTATATATCGAATTAACACGCTCACGAGTTACTTTATCAAGCTCTTTTAACAATTTCTCTTTATCTACATCCAGATTGTCACCCCTATCATCCTGTGGTGCCCAATCAATATCAGACTCAAAAGGGTTTTTTAGCAAATGTTTAACTGGTTTTGCTAATTTATGATTCCAATATTCCTCAAATGTATCTGATAATTCTGGCAATACTTTCCCTACTAATAATACATCTCTATCACGATAATTATATTTATGTCCAAAATCGAAATATTGATTCTCCATATTTCGCCCACCAGTAATAGCTATCATGTTATCCACTACAAACATTTTGTTGTGCATGCGCTGATTACTACCTCGAAAATCTATCACCATTTTAGCCAGTCTTTCAAAAAAATTAACGCCAACAGAATGTACTGGATTGTATAATCGAATTTCGATATTTGGGTGATAGGCCATGGCAAAAATTTCATCTGATTCTGCACTCATCAAAAAATCATCAACTAGCACTCGTACATGCACACCACGCTCTGCAGCTCTAAGTAAGGTCTCAGCCGCAAGCTTGCCAATATTGTCATTTCCCCAGATAAAATATTGCACATCGATAGTTTTTATTGCTCTATCTGCCAACCATCCCCGAGTAAGCAAAGCTTCACCACCTTTCTCGAGTACATACAATCCAGTTTTATCTGGATGCTTTTCAACTAAAGGAACAATAATATCTTCAATAGTTGTGTTTTCCTGAGCAAGTAATTGTGAGACAAACAGAATTGCCGCAAGAATAAACGATCGCATTAGCACTTACTTACACTCTCTTGGATATCGTTTGTGCCGATCTGTGATTGTAAATTAATTTTCATATTTCCAACTCTCGCATTTACCAATGCTCTTGTGTATATTTTTCAAAATATATCCTTTCATCTAACGTTTTTCGTGAGCGATAATTTTCCATTAGATAAATTATTTATTCCTCGTATTTGTTGTGTGTCTTTTAACCAAGTAACTTCTTCATCTCTTTATCAAAGTCAGATTCAATTTTTTGTATTTTATTAAAGGCTTCATACTCTTTTGAAGCTCTCTCTTTAGCTTGAATATGAGAGATTGCACCTTTTCCTTCAAGAACTTGAAATTCATTAAATTCTAAAAATTTATTTACAGAAGTACTTACATTTTTCATACTCAGTTCTT
>JAMOMJ010000179.1 GCA_027067135.1 Cyclobacteriaceae bacterium | reverse complement strand
TCACTTACCTTTTCTCTACTAACCACAGCATCTCGTTCTTTCAGGTGTTTTAATTGCAATAATAACCGGCTGTTAGAAAAGGCAACAATATCTTCAATGGCATCTATTTGCACCAGGTACTTTCGGCATATCCTAAAAAAATAAACAGGGTCAACCAAAGCCTGCACTTGCTCTAAGGTGTAATCCAGCACATACGAACGGGCATCTCTGGTTTTTATAAAAGTGGCCTTATCCTGGCTGTAAAAATACAGTACGTCTTCTATTGCAATAGATTTAAGATGAACACCCACTTTAATTACAAATCTTGATTTATACTCCTTTTGCATCATACTCCTGGCATCTTCAATCTTACTTCCGGCTTTTTCTGCACTAAACACCGAGTACATTTGGGTGTACTTTTTAAGGGCTGATTTCAGTTCATCTGCATCAATAGGTTTTAGTAAATACCCAATGCTGTTTAGTTTAAAGGCTTCTATGGCATACTGGTTAAAAGCAGTAATAAAAATTACCGGGCAATTTACTTTAATAATGTCAAACACTTCAAAGCTTAATCCGTCTCCTAACTGAATATCCATTAGTAGCAAATCGGGGGCAGGATTATTTGCCAGCCATTTGGCGGTGTTTTTAACCGAATCCAGGTGAGCCAAAACGGTAAGCCCTTGTTTTTCCAATAACATTTGAAGGTGGGTGGCAGCAGGCTTTTCATCTTCTACAATTACTATGGTTTTTAATGTGTTCATTCTACTATTAGCAAAGGTAGTTTTACTATAAATTCCTGCTCACTTTCAATAACTTCTACTGCAACATCTGAAAGCATTTTATAACGGGCTTTAATATTTTGCAGGCCAACAGAAGATTTATCGCCTGGTAATACCTGTTTAGCAGCTTTTATGTTTTTAACGCAAATCATTTCTCCTTCTTGATACATATTAATTAATAAGGGGCGCTCCTCCGTTATTTCATTATGTTTAATGCAATTTTCAAGCAGCATTTGCAGTACCATTGGTGGGATGGATTTCTTTTTTATGTCATCTTCCAAATCTATTTCTACTTTAAATTTATCTTCAAAACGAATAGTTTGCAGAAAAATGTAAGATTCAAGCGTTTTTAACTCTTCTTCAACCGTAACCACTTCGTTTTTATTAGCTGTAAGAACAGAACGATAAACCTTTGAAAGCTGCCCTACGTATTTAGCCGCCAAATCCTGGTTTTGATAGATAAGAGAGGTAAGTGTATTGAGGCTATTAAACATAAAATGAGGATTTACCTGATTTTTAAGCATCTCAAAATTAGAGGTAAGCACCTCGTTTTTCATTTGTACTTCTTTTAATGCCAGTCCCCTCCATGAAAGTAAAAAATGCTTTGCTAATAAAACAGACAACACTAAAACGGAAAGTATAACGGTGAGATAAATTGTCATAGGAACATTATTGGTAATGCTGATTCCTGTAGTTACCTTAAATAGCCAAATAAGCACGAGCATAGCCAATCCTGAATAAATAGCTGCAGCAATTATTCCTAAAATAAAGCGCTTGCCAGGCTGTTCTAACCAGGAATAAACTTTATCAGTTAAGTGCGATATAAACGCATTTCCATACCACATCACTAACCAAATAACAAAAGTTATTGCAAACCGCTTCCACATATACCGCCATTCCTGGCTCTCATTCAGCCCCATTAAATAGGCCATTACTACAGAAAGAAAAAAAATCAGCAGTAGCTCTTTTCCCCATTTTATTATCGATTGCTTATTCATTTAAATTGTTTTAAGTAACACCAGTTAATTTTTATAAATCGCAGCATCAGCAAGGACACTACAAATACATTATGATATACTTACATGTTGTAACTTATCTCTTTTCCTTTTCTCTAATTACACAGGAGGAATATATAAATTTAAAAATACGGGTATTGATAAATTAAATAAATCCACCAATATATGAGATGCAATAACCCACCGGATACTCTGTGTTTTATAATAAACCACTGCCCAAATTACGCCCATTATAAGTGTGCTCATAAATACTTCCGGGGTAAAATTTGCAACCGAGTTAACTCCCCACATTATTGGGTGGCTGGCCGCAAATAATATACTTGTATAGCCAATTACTTGCCAGGGCTTCCAATTACCGGTAGCATCCATTAGTAATCCTCTCCAATAACTTTCTTCAATCCATGGGTTTACAAAGCCAAAAATTAACCATGATACCCAAATTTCTGTTGGAATAAGTAGTTGCCAATGAAAAAGCAATAGAGGCAATGGAATAAAGCCTACAAGTATGGCCAGCACCAACCAACCCCATTTGCCTTTTGAAGGCTGCAACCATTTTAGCCTGGCCTCTTTGTTGGTACCATAAAAAATAAAAAAGACCATTGCAGACCAAATAATAATAGTTAATGGTATCCAAGACCATACTCCAAGGTAGTACCCGCCAATTTTTGCGGTTAAGTAGCCTAAAGCTATTATTAGTAGAGGCGAAAGTAGGATTAACTTTCGTTTAAACTTTTTGTCCCCCTCTTTCATTTTAACTTCTGTTTTGTTTACAAACACCTAAAGTACTACTTATCTTCTACTGCTTGTCCACAGTTTCTTTCAAGCATTGCTTCAACTTGAGGCTTACCCCAGGCAGGTTGTATTCCTCTGCCCTCTTTTTCTTCTTGTTCAAATTTAAATTTTGCTTCTTCAAATTTTTGGCAAGCTTCCTCCGTTCCTTTTCCAAAAAACCTGGCTGTACCCAAAATCATTTGCGCCATCATAAGGTTTACTCTTGGGTTTTGGCTGTCTAATTGGTTTGCCTGCTGTAAAAAAGCAGCTGATTTCATCGAATACTCCTGCCCTCTTGTGGCAGGGTCAACACTTATGCGCATCATACTTGAAAAACCTTTTAAAGCCAGTATTTCTACCATATCGGCTTTTTTTATTTTCTGAGACTGATCCAGCAGCGCATCTGCTCTGTCTAAAAATCCATCCCATTTAGTTACGTCACTTTCCCGAGTGGTCATCATAATAAAGCAATAAGCCTGGTAATAACTTGGCAACCATTTTTTAGATTCTGCTGCCCCTATCCGTTCAAATTTATTGGCAACCGACTTGAGATCATCAAGGTCTTTGGCCTGATTCATTTCTGTAATGGCATTTTCCATAGCTGTTTCATACCCTCCTTTAGTAAAGGAAAAGAGGAAGAAAGAGAGTGCTATTAATGTGTATGTGAGTACGTTTTTCATAATTTATTTATTTAATCAAAATGGAGGCTCCGCAACAGGTGCGGAGGAAGTTGTATCTTGCTTCTTTGCAGGGCTAGCTCCGGCATCCCCTTTTATAAATATAATCTCTTATTAGTAGAATTCTTCGGGCAAAGCCCTCAGAGTGACCTGTTATTTTAGTCAATTTTTATAGTCAGTTTTACGTTTTTATCTGCTATCACAAACAGGGCGTCTTCATAGCTTGGAGGGCCAAACATACTTTTTCCATCCATAGAAATGCCATAAGGCTCTGTTGGAATGCCCATAAAATTTGAATCAAGTTCTCCGTTCTTGTTTTCATCGTGCATTACCCTTACTGTATAATCTCCATTGGGTACCTCAAACTCAAAAGTCATTTCTCCTTTTTTTGCACTTTTAGCTTTGCTTACAAAAGGCTTGCCTAAAAAAGTTTCTTCTGAGTTAGATACTGATACACCTACATCTCCTTTGGCAGATTGAATATTGGTGATTTTTACAACTAATTTATTTGTTGTTTGTGCACTGCTTAGCCCGTAAGCTCCTGCTACGATGGCTAATGTTAAGAATAGTTTTTTCATAATTGTTTATTTTATTTATTGGTTTAAAGACCGGAGTCGAAAGCTGGAAGTAAACAAAACTTCCGGCTTATTTAAAGTGATCTTAATTGGTTTAAAGTAGCATCCTTGCTAAAGGTTATGAACACCCCTATAAAGAAGAATCGTGGTGCAGGCAACATATTTGCTCTAGCCACATACTCTCCTTGGTTATTAGGACTGCTACTATACTCGTACCCGAAAATATTATCTCTGCCAAGTACATTGGTTACGCTACCATAAATAATAATACTTTGGGTAGCTAAATAGCTGGCACTTAGGCTTAAATCTATATATGAAGGGGTTAACTCTCCGTTAAATTGATTGGTATTTGGGTTATTATAAGTACGTGGAGAGGCATACGAAAACGTACCACCAAACTGGGTTTTTATGCTGTTTACCCAATACTTGGATACAATAGATAAATTATGAGAAGAAGCAAAAGTTGGAACCGCTGTGGTTGAAAAATCCCGGTAATCTCTTTCGGTATCCAAAAACGAGTAGGAAACCCAGTAGTCCATATTTTTAATGCTTTTGTTATCTCGCCAAAAAATATCAATACCTCTGGCATAACCTTCTCCCGTATTGGTATAAGCGTTTGGGTTAAATGGCTCATTGGAATTAAATTTAGCTAAATCCCGGTATTGCTTAAGGTAGCCTTCTACCCTAAATGTTTGCTTTGGGTTTACCACCTGGTAATTCAAAATAAGGTGGTCAGCTTTTTCAAAATCAAGGGTATTATTTACCCGAAGCAAATCTTCTGTAGCAGCTTGCTGAAAACTACCTCCTGCCAAAGCTATTTGTGCATTTTCGCCTGTTTTATAGGCCAACGAAACTCTGGGTGCCATATAAAATTGGTTGTTTAATGATGTATATTCTACTCTGCCTCCAACACGTGCCAGCAGGTTATTAGAAAAATAAATGTCCGACTCAACAAAAGCTGATAATAAAGGATTTTGAAAATTAAATATGTTTTCTGCCCCATCTGAAAAACTATTGTACGCTTGCTCGCTTTCAGAGTATAATAATTCACCTCCTGTACTCAAACTGATATTATTGGTTAAATCTCCACTGAAAACAGACTTTAAATGAACGCCTTTAGTGGTTTCAATAATGGATTCATTTTCTAATTGAATATCGTCTTTATTTTGAGTAAATGATACGCCTGTTTTATAGGCCCAGGAATCTCCCAAGGTATTCTTAAGGGAAGCATTCCCATAGACATAATCATTTTTGATGTTTACTAATGTTTTGGCCGAAGGGTAGAGGATGTTGTATTGATATAGGCTAAAGTTATTTGAAGAAATATTGCCATACACCTTAAGCATGCCCCCGTTGCCAATTTGTTGGCGTGCCGCCAAATTTGCCAGTACTGTTTCCGATGGTTTAACCCAATCTACCGACTGTGGCACCACACTGTTATAGGGAGCCATATTATAATAAGCTCCTTGCACAGCTAGAGATGATTTTGCCCAGGATTGCGTATGGCTAAGCTCTGCTCCCACAGTCATTAAACTTACATCGGTACGGGTTTGTGAGGGCTTTTCTTTGGTATTTAAAATTAATGCGGAAGATAAAGCTTGGCCATATTCAGCAGAATAGCCGCCTGTACTAAAACTTGTACCACTAAACATAAAAGGAGAGAAGCGGCCACGTGTAGGTGTGTTGGGGATGGTGGTGGAGTAAGGTTTTAACACCTGCAAGCCATCAATAAACGTTTTAGTTTCCGAGCCGTCACCTCCACGTACAAATAAGCGGCCTTCTTCTCCTACAGTTTGAGTGCCGGGCAAAGTGTTAAGTGCACCTGCAATATCGGCCGTGGCTCCTGCGGTGGTAACAATATCCAGGGGTTTAAGCACTTCGCTTTTAGTGCCCGTACCTCCTTGAAATGTGCCCGCAGAAATTACCACTGCCTCCATTTTATTAATTGACTCTTTGAGTGAAAAGTCGATGTTGTTATTAGTTGTTTTGAGTGTTATTTTTTTTGTTGTTTCTTCATAACCTATATAGGTTGCCACTATTATTACTTCTCCCGAAGCAGTAGTTTTAAAACTATAATTACCATTTACATCGGTGCTGGCGCCATCATACGTGCCTTTAATAAATACATTGGCTCCAATAAGGCCTTCTCCAGATTCATCTGTGATAGACCCTGCAACTTTTGTTTGAGCGAGTATATGAGTTGATAAAAGGCTCATAAAAATAATTGCAACTAAGATGTTTCGTGAAGACACGAACCATTGCACGGTGAGTTTGAGTTGTTGTATTGCTTTCATAACAATACAAAGAATTGTGATTATGGCCGGTATTTAAAATAAGAGTTACTGAACTGTTGAATTAGGTGGATGAGTTGTGGAATTTATCGAACTATCCTATTTTTAGAAAAATCATTTCGACCTAATGCGCAAATTTAAATTAATTATTGGAGGTATATCAATTATTGGAATTACATTAAAAGCGTTCCATATACCTGGAGGAGGGGCTATGCTATCTATATTTTTAGGAATCCTTGCTATGTTCTATTATCTTTTAAGTTTTGCATTATTCAATAATATTAAACTTAAAAAAATCTTTGAAAAGTCCGCCTATTCTGAAACAAACGCAAAGCGAATTATAGGAAGTATTGGTATAGGTATTGGCCTTTCAACTTTAATTATGGGAGGGCTTTTTAAAATTCAACTATTTCCCGGAGCTAAGCCTCAGCTTTTTGCAGGTCTATTAGTTTGCTCTACTGCGTTTGCCATCAGTATAATTTTTTATCTGAAAAACAAATCAATGTTCTTCAAAGGCATCCTTACAAGGCTCATTATATTCATCCCAATGGGGTTTGCGCTCTACTTTATTCCTTCAACTTCATTGGTCAACTACTATTATCAAGATTATCATGAGTATGCTAGTGTCAAGTCAAGCATACTTTAGCCGAACCAAGCTTTGACATTTTTGCCCTATACTTCTTTAAAAAATATTTCCGTAGCTACGGCTATGGGCATATTTTTTGCATTGTCTAGCCCAAAAATGTCGGCAACTTATACGACACAGTACACTTGACTTAACACTAGTGTCAAGTCAAGTGTACTGTGTCAACTCCCAGATCGATTGTTTCAAGCACATCATCATACCACACATCATATGTTTGGTTTGTATCGATTTAGAAATAAGTATTACCTTAAATCCGCAAGGTAAATCTATTACAAGCCTTAATATACTATCGTTCAGTCATTTGCTCGGCATTGGGTACTCACCAATATTCAACATTGTTTCTCCCGAAAAAGACGGGACAGGCTGTTCCAAATACCTGTGCGAATGCCTGACTAACAGCATCTTAAAGCTTTCATAACGAAGTCCCTTGCGGATTTAAGGTATTAGTTTCATATTAATTTATGGGTATAAAAAAGCCTTTCGATTAGGAAAGGCTTTTAAACTATTTGTTAAATATATTAAAACCTATCCATTACAATTAATACACATCATCATTGAGATGTTCATCATTTGTTTTGTATGGATAGCGTTATTCTTCATTTTCGTTTGGCAAGAGTGCTACAAATAATTTAAAAAACAATTTCTTTGAAAAGAATTGATTCATATTATTGATGTACATCAAGCCATTTTGAATGGAACGATTAACCGAAATAAACAGACTATCTCGCCTCACGGCTATTCTTACCTATTTGCAAAGCAAAAAGCTAATAACAGCCACTGAGTTAGCTCACAAATTTGAGGTGAGTATAAGAACCATTTACAGAGATATTAAAGCCCTTGAAAGTTCAGGTGTTCCTGTTTACCCCATCGAAGGCAAAGGGTACTCTTTAGTGAAAGGATACTCCTTGCCTCCTATAATGTTTACCGAAGATGAGGCCAATGCTTTAATAACTGCAGAGAATCTGGTTGCCAGAAATAAGGACGGCTCCTTTGTTACTAATCATCAAAAAGCCATAACAAAAGTAAAGGCGGTTCTTAAGCAATCGAGTAAAGAAAAAGTGGAGATTCTTGGTAGCAGAGTAGCATACTTGCAAAACTTTTCTCAAGAAATCACAAGCACTAACTTATCAAGCATTCAAACGGCCATTACCCACTTAACTCTTTTAAGAATAGAATATAAATCGGGAGCTAAAAACGAAGTAACTATTCGAGAAATAGAATCTCAGGCACTTTATAACACCCAGGAAAATTGGATTTTAATTGCCTGGTGTAGGTTAAGGAATGATTTTAGAGAGTTTCGGTTAGATCGAATTTTACAACTTAGTGTATTAGACAAGCAATTTAAAGATCGAAGATTTAATCTTATGGACTACTTTAATTCGGTAGCAGAACGAAATAAACGCTAACTTTAATTTATGAATATTGAGGAATACAGAACCTATTGTCTGGCAATGAAAGGGGCTACTGAGTCTATCCCATTTTCTAAATTACCAGATGTGTTGGTATTTAAAGTAATGGGCAAAATGTTTACAGCAACTGATATTAATACATTTGAAAGTTTCAGCATTAAATGTAATCCTGAAACCATTGAAGAACTAAGAGCTAAGCATCCTGCCTTACAAGAGCCTTCTTATTTTAGCAAAAAACATTGGAGCAAGGTAATTTTAGATGGTTCAATCTCGGATAAACTCCTTTACCAATGGCTTGATATTTCGTATAGCTTAGTAGTTGCTAAATTAACTAAAAAGGAGAGAGCTGAACTTGAAAATAAATTTTAACACCCCTGACACACCCTTGTCACAGCCTCATTTAATTTTGCTTTACACTAAAACAAACTTAAATGAAAATTGAACACGTAGAAAAATTTAACATCGTTGGTATCTCGGTGAGAACCAGTAATAATGGGCAAGCTGATAAAGACATACCTGCCTTGTGGAAAAGGTTTATGGAAGAAGGAGTATCTAACAACATAGCCAATAAAATGGAGGAGGCTATTTATTGCGCTTATACAGAGTATGAAGGAGATCACACCAAACCATACACTACCGTAATTGGCCATAAAGTAGAAGATTTAGATAACATTCCCATTGGTATGAAAGGTGTTTCTATCGAACAAAGTAACTACGCTAAATTTGTAGCCAAAGGAAATTTAATGGAAGGAGCCGTTGTTAATACATGGTTTAAGATATGGGAATCTTCTATGGATAGAACTTATAAAACCGATTTTGAGGTATATGGAGAAAAGGCACAAAATCCAGAAGATGGAGAGGTTGAAATTTTTGTAGGCGTATCCTAACCATAGCCATTGTTGTTAAAGAGTTGTTTAAGTAACTTTAAGTATGTTTAATTCTTTATCAACAAAGCATAAACCAAATCCATGGAAATAATAAAACTTACCGATAAGAACATTCATGAAGAGCATATTTGTTGTGCTATAAGCGATAAAAAAAGCTCTGAGGGGTATCAAATGAAAAAAGAGTGGCTAAAAACAGAATTTAACAATGGCTATACTTTTAAAAAGTTCGATACTAGAGGAAAAGTGTTTATAGAATATACTCCCATTGAAAATTCCTGGCTCCCAATACTTGGCAATAACTACATGGTTATCAATTGTTTTTGGGTAGCTGGGCAATTTAAAGGGAAAGGCTATGGGAAAAAACTATTGCAGCAATGCCTAAAAGATGCAAAAAAAATGGATGGAATAATTGCCGTATCTAGCGATAAAAAAAGACCATTTATGAGTGACCCTAAATTTTTAAAGCATAATGGCTTTACAATAATTGATGAAGCTCCCCCCTTCTTTAAGCTTTGGGCATTAGTAACTAATTCTTCATCAACACTTCCTAAATTTAAAGAAACAGCAAAAAAGGGGAGCTGCAAAAACAAAACTGGAATTACTGCATACTATTCCAACACCTGTCCTTTTACAGAATTCTATACCAATCAATTGTTAAGAGCCTATGCTAAAAGTAAAAATGTACCCATTGAAATTTACCCAATTAAATCTAGAAAAGATGGTCAAGAAATGCCGATACCTTGGATAATAAATAGCGTATTTTATAAAGGGAAGCTTGTTACTTTGGAAATGAAAGCTGAAAAAATTTTAGATGAGTTAATATAAATATATGAATAAACAAGTTGGACAAACGAAAGACGTTGGATTTCAATTTGGGGTAAGAAAATCGTTTAAGGTTCCTGTAAATGCTATTTGGAAT
>JAMOMJ010000178.1 GCA_027067135.1 Cyclobacteriaceae bacterium | reverse complement strand
CACTTGTAAAAATCACACCTGAACCACTGCTTACCCTTTGTGTTATTCTACTATCTCCTTCATTAAAAAACATATCAAAAAATGACATTCTGTATGTGTGTTCAGAAATATTTTTAATATACACCACACTTTGTGTACTGGTTTTAGAGGCATTCACAAAGTCATTATCATTGGAAATAAGTTCTGAAAACTGATTGTTATTGCCTATTACCTGAGCTTTGGGAGAAGAATTATTACCCGAAACAGTAGTAAATTCAGGAGATGATGTGTTAATAGGCTCATTTGCTATTTGAAACAAATAGGATCCTAGAAAACCTGCTGATGTGCTTACCAAAATAATGGCTAGATATTTTTTCATTTTTATTTGAGTTAACCTAAATACTAAAACGAATGTTGACCTAATTTAATACATTCATCTCTAAATATAGCTCACAAATTTTATACCATCGAAATCATTGCCATTATGTCGGGATTGTGTTTTAAATCTGTTTTAGATTTGCAGTATGGGATTTCGATCGGTTCTTAGTAAGCCATTTGCAAAATATGTGGTTGGGCAACAACAAAAATGGATGGCTGAGCCTGGAAAATATCAGCAGCGGATTTTTGATAACTTAATCCAGAACGGGAGCCAAACTGTTTTTGGGAAAGACCATAAACTAAGAAATATCTCCAACCATAAAGAGTTTAAAGAGGCTGTACCCATAAACGATTACGAAGGATTAAAACCCTATGTAGATCAAATGATTCAGGGTAAAAACGATGTGCTTTGGCCTGGAAAACCTGCCTATTTTGCAAAAACTTCTGGCACCACCTCTGGAGTTAAATACATTCCCATAACAAAAGATTCAGTCCCCAATCATATTAATAGTGCACGAGATGCTTTATTAAATTATGTAAATGAATCTGGAGATGGCAAATTCTTAGATGGCAAATTGATTTTTCTTTCGGGTAGTCCAGTGCTGAGTAAAACAGCAGGAATTCATACTGGCAGATTATCGGGTATTGTAAACCATCATGTTCCTGGTTATTTAAAAACCAACCAAATGCCTTCGTACGAAACCAATTGCATTGATGACTGGGAAGAAAAATTGGAGCGCATCATAGATGAGACCATCGATAAGGATATGAGCCTGATTTCGGGCATTCCTCCCTGGGTGCAAATGTATTTCGATAAGATAATTGAACGAACGGGAAGGCCTATTAAAGATGTGTTTCCTAA
Source organism: Cyclobacteriaceae bacterium (assembly GCA_027067135.1). Classification (GTDB taxonomy): domain Bacteria; phylum Bacteroidota; class Bacteroidia; order Cytophagales; family Cyclobacteriaceae; genus JAKISE01. The sequence goes on along the minus strand of JAMOMJ010000178.1, from coordinate 11,992 downwards.
TTTTAATATGTTCGTATATGGTGGAGTTAATTTTCAACCCTATCGAAAAAAACTATTCGAGTCCATTGGCAAAGAGATACCATCCATAGAAACCTACCCGGCTTCAGAAGGCTTTATCGCCTATCAGGATAGTCAAGAGGAAGAGGGCTTGCTGTTACTTTCGAACAGTGGTATATTTTATGAATTTATTCCTGCGGATGAATATTATAATGAAAACCCAACGAGGCTAGGCATTGATGAAGTTAAAACAGGTGTAAACTATGCCGTTATCATTAACAGTAATGCAGGGCTTTGGGGTTATAGCATTGGTGATACCGTAAAATTTGTCTCCACTTATCCTCATCGATTATTGGTTACGGGTAGAATCAAGCACTTTATTTCTGCGTTTGGGGAGCATGTAATTGGAGAAGAAGTAGAAAATGCGATGAGAGAGGCTACTAAACGATTTCCGGAAGTTGAAATCGTAGAATTTACAGTGGCTCCCAATGTGGCTCCTGAAAAAGGAATACCACGCCACGAATGGTTTATTGAGTTTAGACATTTACCCGATGATTTGGCATCCTTTCAAAATCAGTTAGATTTGCAGCTGCAAAAACTGAATACCTATTATTTTGATCTCGTATCGGGGAATATTTTATCAGAATTAGAAATTATACCACTTAAAAACGACTCGTTTAGAAACTATATGAAATCGATTGGCAAATTAGGCGGGCAAAACAAAGTGCCTCGCTTATCCAACGATCGAAAATTAGCAGATGAGTTAATTGCCTACAGAAGATAATTTATTGAAACTCGCAGATAATAAAGACCGCAAGCATATTGCCATATTAGGCTCCACAGGCTCAATTGGTACGCAAGCACTCGAAGTGATTGAAGCAAACCACTCTCATTTTGTGGTGGAGGTACTTACTGCGGGTAGTAATGCGGAGCTCTTAATTCAGCAAGCCAAAAAGTTTAGACCCAATGTAGTTGTTATTGGAAACGAGGATAAATACAGCTTGGTGCAAGAAGCTTTAAATCCATTGGATATTAAAGTGTTTGCGGGCGAAAAGGCTTTGGCTTCGGTGGTTGAAATGGATTCCATCGATTTAGTATTGACAGCTTTAGTGGGTTATGCAGGATTGCAACCAACCTTAAGAGCCATTGAGTTTGGGAAATCAATTGCACTAGCAAATAAAGAAACATTAGTAGTAGCTGGTGAGCTGGTTACAAAGCTTGCCAAAGAAAAAGGGGTGAACTTATATCCGGTAGATTCGGAGCACTCGGCCATTTTCCAGTGCTTGGTAGGGGAGTTTCACAACCCTATTGAAAAAATAATATTAACCGCCTCGGGTGGTCCATTTAGAGGAAAAGATATTGATTACCTTAAAACAGTAACAAAAGCACAGGCACTCAAGCACCCTAATTGGGATATGGGAGCTAAAATCACTATCGATTCTGCTTCTTTAATGAATAAAGGCTTGGAGGTAATAGAAGCAAAATGGTTATTTAATTTGAATAGAGATAAAATTGACGTAATTGTGCATCCACAATCCATCATTCATTCAATTGTGCAGTTCGAAGATGGCTCGATGAAAGCGCAAATGGGATTGCCAGATATGAAATTGCCTATTCAATATGCCTTGGGGTATCCTAACCGATTGCCATCAAAATTTCCTCGATTTAATTTTTTAAATTACCCATCGCTTACCTTTGAGCAACCTGATTTAAAATCATTTCGAAATTTAGGCCTTGCCTATGAGGCGATGGATAAAGGAGGCAATATGCCTTGCGTATTAAATGCAGCCAATGAGGTGGCAGTAGATGCCTTTTTACATGATAAAATAAAATTTTTGGAGATGTCGGATATAGTGGAAACTTGCCTGGCAAAGGTAGCGTTCATAGCATCTCCACAATTAGATAATCTGGTAGAAACAGATAAAGAAACAAGAAAAATAGCAACAGAACTAGTTAATTAATGGAAGGTTTAATAATGGCAGCTCAGATTATTCTGAGCTTATCAATTTTAGTAGGAGTACACGAAGCAGGGCATATGTTTGCTGCTAAATTTTTTGGAATGCGTGTAGAGCAATTCTCCATTGGGTTTCCTCCTAAGATATTTGGGGTAAAATATGGCGAAACAGAATACTCATTTGGTGCAATTCCATTGGGTGGTTTTGTAAAAATATCTGGAATGATAGATGAATCGATGGATATGGATGCCATGAGTGAGGAGCCGAAAAACTATGAATTTAGATCTAAACCAGCTTGGCAACGGTTAATAGTAATGCTCGGAGGAATTATTGTAAACGTAATTGTGGGTGTGCTCATTTTTACAGCACTAGTTTTTACTTACGGTGAGCAGTATTTTCCTAAAGCAGAATTGAACAAATATGGCATAGTAGCTTACGAAATAGGAGAAAAGATTGGATTACAATCGGGAGATATAATTACCAATATTAGTGGTAAAGATTATGAGCGGTTTAGCGATTTAATGGGTTCTGAAGCTCTTTTAAGTGATAATGCCTATTACACGGTACAACGAGGGAACGAAGAATTGAAAATTGAAATCCCAGCCAATTTAATTGAGGATTTATCTGATAGAAAGAAAGCTGGGATGTTTATAGCACCAAGGTTTCCGTTTGAAGTGGGAGCTATTAGCCCGGAAAGTTCAGCTGATAAAGTTGGGTTAAAACCTGGTGATAAAATTGTGGCTGTTGGAGGAATAAAAGTTGATTATTTCGACCAGTTTGAAATGGAGAAGCATAAACATGCTGGGGCAAGTGTAGATTTATCAATTTTAAGAGGAAATGAAAATTTAAAGCTTACAGTTGATTTAGATAGTTCTGCTATGGTTGGTTTTCAACCCATTCGGTTACTACAACTAAAAACAGAACAATATGGGTTAGTTGAATCTGCTAAAATTGGTAGTAAGCAAGCATTTGCAGCTGTTTGGCTAAATATTAAAGGCTTAGGAAAAGTATTTTCAGGTGATATTGATCCGAGAAAAGCCTTATCAGGGCCGATTGGTATTGCCCGTATTTTTGGTGGAACCTGGGATTGGCATCGCTTCTGGAATTTAACCGGAATGCTTTCTATGGTGCTGGCCTTTATGAACTTATTGCCTATCCCAGCCTTGGACGGTGGCCACGTAGTGTTTTTAATGTATGAAATTGTTTCTGGAAGAAAGCCTTCTGATAAGTTTTTAGAGAATGCACAAAAAGTGGGTATGGTAATGCTACTTGCACTCATGGTGTTTGTGTTTGGTAACGATATTTGGAACTTGTTTTAGTTTACACTCGGTATTACTCATAAAAAAACACTATGCAAAATAGGGTAAAAGAATAAAAAATAGAATCAGAGGGGTCATTCTGAGGGCTTTGCCCGAAGAATCTCTATTAGCACTTTGATGTTTTTGGTAAAACTTTAGAAGACTCTTCGCATAAAATGCTCAGAGTGACGTGTAATTGAGTTTACTAGCTTGCTGACTGAGTATAAACTACTTATACTCTGCTATCGTTTTTTCGATAATATCACAACATTCGTGTAATTGAGCTTCGGTCATAACCAAAGGAGGCGCAAATCTGATAATATTGCCATGTGTTGGCTTGGCTAGCAATCCATTTTCTTTTAGCTGCATACAAATATTCCAAGCAGTAGAGCTTTCAGGTGTATCATTAATAATAATGGCGTTTAATAATCCTTTGCCTCTAACAGTAGTTACTAAGTCATTTTTAGCAATGAATTTTTGCATTCTATCTCTAAAAATAACGCCTAGTTTTTGAGCGTTTTCTGCCAGATTTTCATCCTTAATTACATCCAGTGCAGCTACAGCAACTTTGGCTGCCAATGGGTTGCCCCCAAATGTAGAACCATGTTGACCAGGCTTAATTACTTCCATAATATCATTATTGGCAAGTACTGCAGATACTGGATAAACTCCACCAGAAACTGCTTTGCCTAAAATAAGCATATCTGGTTTTATGTTTTCGTGATCGCAGGCAAGTAGTTGGCCTGTTCTTGCAACGCCTGTTTGTACTTCATCAGCAACAAAAAGTACATTTGCCTTTTTACAGGCTTCCGAGGCTTCGGTTAAAAATCCTTCATCTGGCACAAATACACCTGCTTCTCCTTGAATAGGCTCTACTAAAAAAGCAGCAACGTTTTCTTCTTTCAATGCTTCTTTGAGTGCATCAATATCATTATAAGGAATCTTTATAAAGCCTTCTGTGTATGGGCCAAAGTTCTTTCGAGCATCTTCATCATTAGAAAAGGAAATAATAGTAGTAGTTCTTCCATGAAAATTATTTTCGCATACAATTATTTTGGCTTCGTTTTCAGCAACACCCTTCTTTTCATAAGCCCATTTTCTACTTAATTTAATGGCAGTTTCAACAGCTTCAGCACCTGTGTTCATTGGTAATACCTTGTCGAACCCAAAATACTCGCATATATATTTTTCGTACTCACCCAAAGTATCATTATAAAATGCCCTAGATGTTAGAGTTAGCGTTTCTGCCTGTTGTTGCAATGCACTTACAATTTTAGGATGACAGTGTCCTTGGTTAACGGCAGAATAAGCCGAAAGAAAATCGAAATACTGCTTTCCTTCCGTATCCCATACATAAACTCCTTTTCCTTTGGATAATACTACGGGTAATGGGTGATAATTATGAGCTCCATATTTATCTTCCATCTCCATGGCGGCTTGGCTTTTTGTTATTTCCTTTGTCATTTTTGTATAATTTTGTGCACAGCAAAAATAATGAAGAGAAAGGCTTATTTTGTGCCAAAATCAAAAGAAAATTAACAGAAGTGGAGGGGTTATAATTGATGAAATATGAGCTTTTAATAATTATCTAGGCCTATCATTTTTAAAGAAGGTTTTGTTAATAAAACGGGTGCAAATATTGCGGGTATAATTTTATAAAATAATTCGTGAGAGTTTGTGTTTAAAACATAAATCCCGATATTTGCACTCCGAAATTAGAATAAGCGTAAATAGCAATAGTATGTCACGAGTTTGTGAAATAACAGGAAAAAGGCCACAAGTAGGAAACAATGTTTCTCACGCCAACAATAAAACTAAAAGAAAATTCTATCCAAATCTTCAAAAAAAGAGGTTTTATATCCCTGAAGAAGATAAGTGGATAACGCTTAAAGTTTCTACATCAGCGATAAGAACCATCAATAAAAAAGGCATTACGGCTGTTTTAAAAGAAGCTAGAAAAAAAGGGAACGTATTGGTTTAACTAGTTTAGGTCAAAATTAAATTATAGCACAATGGCTAAAAAAGGAAATAGAGTACAAGTAATTTTAGAATGCACTGAGCATAAGGAGAGTGGAATGCCAGGAACTTCTCGTTACATTACTACTAAAAACAGGAAGAATACTACAGAACGTTTAGAGTTGAAAAAGTATAATCCAATTCTTAAGAAACAAACTGTTCACAAGGAAATTAAGTAATTATGGCTAAGAAGGTAGTTGCAAGTTTAAAGAAAAAAGATGCCAAAGGCTTTTCTAAAGTTATAAAGGCAGTTAAGTCACCTAAAACTGGTGCTTATACTTTTAAGGAAGAAATCGTACCTGTTGATCAGGTTAAAGAGTTTCTTGCTAACTAAGCAGGAAACACATATTAATTCTTTTAAAAGTCCTCCTAGAGGACTTTTTTTGTGTTGCTAAATAAAATATAAAATATATGGCCTTATTTGGTGGTCTGTTTTCTAAAGAAAAAAAGGAGTCGTTAGACAAAGGACTTGAAAAGTCTAAATCTAGTTTTTTCAATAAACTAGGGAAGGCTGTTGCAGGTAAATCTACCGTAGATGTAGATGTGTTAGACGATCTGGAAGAAGTACTTATTACTTCGGATGTTGGAGTAGAAACAACCATTAAGGTGATTGAGCGCATTGAAGCTCGCGTGGCCAAAGATAAATATTTAGGTGTTGAAGAACTTAATGCTATTTTAAGGAGCGAAATAGCTGATTTATTAGCTGAAAATAATTCTGAGGATTTAGTTGATTTTACATTACCCGAAGGTAAAAAACCTTACGTGTTATTAGTGGTGGGCGTTAATGGTGTTGGTAAAACAACTACCATTGGCAAATTGGCTTCTCAGTTTAAAAAGCAGGGGAAAAAAGTAGTGCTAGGTGCAGCAGATACATTTAGAGCGGCAGCTGTTGATCAGCTTAAACTTTGGGGCGAGCGAGTAGGCGTGCCTGTGGTTTCGCACGGTATGAATACCGATCCTGCTTCTGTTGCTTATGATGCAGTAAAGCAAGCCGTAGAACAAGAGGCTGATATTGTTATTATTGATACGGCAGGAAGACTGCACACCAAAGTTAATTTAATGAATGAGCTTAGTAAAATTAAGCGTGTAATTCAGAAATTTGTAGATGATGCCCCGCATGAAGTAATGTTAGTGTTAGATGGTAGTACGGGCCAAAATGCAATGAACCAAGCACAAGAGTTTACAAAAGCCACTGAGGTAACTTCTTTAACTATTACAAAACTGGATGGCACTGCCAAAGGCGGAGTTGTGATTGGTATTTCAGATACCTTTAAAATACCTGTGAAATATATTGGTGTAGGTGAAGGCATTGATGACCTTCAGGTATTTAATAAAACCGAATTTGTTGATTCGTTTTTTAGTTAGGGTAATGATTGCTTTGTCCTCAGAGTTTAGTTTACGCATATTCCCAATATGAAACCGTACTAAAAGAAATATTTTTGAGAGAAGAATAGGTTTGGAATATGGTTTATTTTTCTTTCCATTTAATCGGTTTCCTTTTCCACGCTATGCGATATTGCACATAATAACTTATTCCCCAATTAGCAGTATTTGAAGCAACTCCGTAACCAGGAATAAAATAGGTTTCAAATTCTGCATTATTATAAGTGTTATGTTTTAACAGTTTAAAACGTAACACATACCCCATAAAAAATGATTCCAGAATTCGAACCCGCATGCCAATGTTCATTTCTACCCAATTAGCTCTGGATTTATCTTGTTCAGTACTGATTGGCTTAACTCCCCATCCTGCGTTTACAAGCTCACCTTTAAGAGTTTCATTAAAGGATGATGTTGCATACCGAAGACCAAAAAACAGAACGTTGAGCTTAGAATCTTTAGGAGTCATATTTACATCTGCTCCTATTCGGTAAAAGAAACCATCACTGGTATAACTTGTTGGCGTTTCTGATGACTTGTATGTGCCTTTTCCCATTTCAACAACTGCAAAGAATTTCCCCAAATCAATATCTGCCATTCCTTCATAATTAGATATAGTTGGTTCAAGCATATTATAAATTGGCCCTGCAATGTCTAATCCTACACGAACTCCAGTAGGAGCCCATTTATTATGAACAGTGGTGTCAATTTTAACGGCATACTTAGTTGCTTGCTCTTGGGCTTGTGCCCCGCTGGCAATTGCTATTAATAGAACGATATATTTAGTGCGTAACCTCAATATTTTTGGCTGTTTGTAAGCTTATGGCCGATTCTACTACTTCAACTTCTTCAAAATCAGTAGAATCCATTTTTAAAAAATCAAATTTCATTTCTAATGCACACTTTGGGTTTAAAACAATAGGTATTGTTGTGTAGCTTAAGGCAATATAATGAGAGACGGTATCTTGAGTAAAACGAATAATTATGGAACTATCTAATGGGTTTAGAGGAATGATGAAATTGTTAGCGGTAGTATCGTTGAATACAGGAAAACTATCATTGCTATTGTCAACGGTTAATGATGCTAACGTAATGTTTTTAGGCTTGCCAACAATATCAACAAAGGCTATTTTTATCAGGTCAGTTTGTTCTGGGATGCAGGTAGGTTGGTCGTTGCAACTTATAAAAAAAGCTGAAAACACTATAAAAATTGCTAAAAATATTTTCCTCATAATTCAGTATGCAAAATAAAGGTATCTAGGTGCCAATCTCAAGTTGTTAACTCAATCACAACGCACTTATCACAAATTTGTTTAACTAAATTAAAATTTCCTTGTCCATAATTCGTATCTCACATTTCGTATCTCATATTTTTTAAGGGTATTTTTGCACGCTAAAATTCTTTAGTAATAACTGTGAAAACAAAATCAAGAAAAAAAGATAAAGTAAATGTAGTAACCTTAGGGTGCTCTAAAAACTTAGTAGATTCTGAAGTTTTGCTTACGCAATTAAAAGGAAATAAAGTAGAAGCTACACACGAAGCTACTACCGATGATGCCAATATTATTATTGTAAACACTTGCGGTTTTATTGGTGATGCCAAGCAAGAATCAATAGATACCATACTTCGTTATGTAGATGCGAAGGAAGAGGGTTCCATTGATAAATTGTACGTAATGGGGTGCCTGTCCCAACGGTATAAAGATGATCTCGAGGAAGAAATTCCTGCAGTAGATGCCTTTTTTGGAACGATGGAGTTGCCCGGTTTGCTCAAACGATTTAATGCTGACTATAAGCACGAATTGCTAGGCGAGCGGATGAATATTTCCGCACCTCATTATGCCCATTTAAAAATATCGGAAGGCTGCGATAGGCCTTGTTCATTTTGTGCCATTCCTTTAATGAGGGGCAAACATGTTTCTATAAAAATTGAAGACTTAGTAAAACAAGCAGAGTATTTGGCTAAAAATGGAGTGAAAGAATTGCTCCTAATTGCACAAGACTCAACTTATTATGGGCTAGACATCTATGGTGAGCGAAAACTAGCAGATTTAATGAGAGCTATTTCTGAAGTGGATGGCATTGAATGGATTAGGCTTCATTATGCATTTCCTGCAGGTTTTCCGCAAGATGTGTTAGAAGTTATGGCTGAGAAAGAGAATATTTGCAACTACCTCGATATTCCATTACAACATGGTTCTACGGCCATGCTCAAGGCTATGCGAAGAGGAATTACCAGAGAAAAAACCGAAAAACTGATTAAAGACATCCGTAGCAAGGTGTCGGGTATTGGCATTCGAACTACGCTTATTGTAGGTTATCCGGGTGAGACGGAAGATGACTTTGAGGAGATGCTTAAGTTTGTGAAAGAATTTAGGTTTGAGCGATTGGGTGTTTTTGCCTACTCGCACGAAGAAGATACCCACGCCTATAATTTTAAAGATGATGTGCCCGAAGAAGTGAAACAAGAACGGCTGAATACCGTTATGGAGTTGCAGGAGCAAATTTCGTTGGAACTAAATCAGGAGAAAATCGGCAAGGTATTTAAGGTGTTAATTGACAGGGTTGAAGGAGGACAGTTTATCGGACGAACTGAATTTGATTCGCCTGAAGTGGATAATGAAGTACTTATAGATGCCAAAGACTACTTTTTACGAGTTGGAGACTTTGCTAACATTAAAATTACCAATGCCACTGAATTTGACCTTACTGGAATACCCGTAAAATAAAGAATAGGGAATTGAACATTGCTAATTAATTATTAATAAGCTGTATGGATTGTATAAAACTGGATTTTAGAGAAACAGGATTGTTTTCGAAACTGATTGTTGATTATGTAGAAGGCAACTCAAAATTAGATTCATTTTATGCACACCCTCCAACGTTAAAAGGTTATAAAAAAGCTTTAGAAGCTAAAGACTTTAGTACTGATTACCGAACTACGCTGGTAGAAGTTCTTAACGAACAATATGCCAATATTGAAACGCCAGAGGCTGTTATTGCCAATATTGAGTCACTTTCAAAGGAAAAAACATTTACAGTTACCACAGGGCATCAGCTTAATATTTTTACCGGGCCATTATTCTACATTTATAAATTAGTAGCAACCATTAATCTGGCTAAAAAGCTTTCTGAAACTTACCCGGATTACAAATTTGTGCCCGTATATTGGATGGGCAGCGAAGACCACGATTATGAAGAAATAAATCATTTATACATCGATAATAAAAAGTATGAATGGGAAACGGATCAAGGAGGAGCAACAGGTAGGTTTAATACAGATGGGCTTGATGAAGTTCTGAATCAATTACCTGGGAGAACTGAGGTGTTCAAACAAGCCTTAAAGAAGCATACTAATTTATCGGATGTTGTGCGTGATTATGTGAATGCACTGTTTGGGAGCGAAGGCCTCGTTTGTTTAGATGCTGATGATGCTCGCTTTAAGAAAGAATTTCTTTATGTAATTAAAGAGGAACTGTTTGAAGAGATTTCACATCCTTTGGTGGAAACTCAAAGCAATGCCTTGGATGAAGCCGGTTATAAACAGCAACTTCAGCCTAGAGAATTGAATTTATTTTACCTGGTTGATGGCTTGCGAGCCAGAATAGTAAAAGAAGGTGATCGTTTTTCAGTAGTAGATACTGATTTGCAGTTTTCAACTCAGGAAATTGAGGCATTGGTAGAATCAAACCCTGAACGGTTTAGCCCTAATGTTATTTTGCGTCCTCTGTATCAAGAGGTAATTTTGCCCAACTTAGGCTATGTAGGTGGACCATCGGAGTTGGCTTATTGGTTCCAGTTAAAATCAGTTTTCGATCATTTTAAATTGGCGTTCCCTATACTGATGCCTCGTTCATTTGTAATGTATTTAGGTCAGGTTACTTGCCGTAAAATTGATAAACTAGGTGTAGCCTTTAAGAATCTCTTTCTCAGAGAAGACTTATTTATTAATGCCTATGTTAAATCTAAATCTAACGGACAGCTAAGTTTAGATAAAGCCAAGGAGGCAGTAGCCTTATTATATGCTGGCATTAAAGAGAAAGCCGTTAAAGTAGATACAACCTTAGCAGCTATGGTAGAAAGTGAGCAAATTAATAGTGTTAAATCTATTAATCGAGTGGAGCATAAAATGCTGAAGGCTGAGAAAAGACATAGAGCGGATGAGCTTAGAATGTTGCACGAAATTTATGCAAGTATTTATCCTGGAGGAGTACCTCATGAGCGTAGAGAAAACATTCTTTCGGTAGATGATCCGAATTTTATTGAGCAGCTCTTTGCTCAACTTAATCCATTAGATTTAAAGTACGTAATCCTAAAGTCTGATAATAGTTAAACCATATTGAACTCAGTCCATCAATGGGCAGGGAGTACTCATGCAAAAAGAAAAATAACCGAGACATTGACCAATACCTACATACACACAAGAACACACCCAAAGAATTTTGAAGAATTTGAGATGGTGATTAGGGCTCTTTCAGTGCTTTGAACATCTTTTAACCTTCATATTGAATGAGTAGAATTGATTTTTTAGTTATTGGTCTTTACATTATTGTAATTGTCGTAATTACCCTCATTACCTATAAAGCAAAATGGAATTCATTTTTTAAGGTATCAAAGAAATCAAAATGGTGGGTTTCTGGGTTGTCTTTATTTATGATGGTTATGAGTATCGATGGATCGCAATTAATTACTGGAATAATCTATAATCAAGGAATATGGGGGTTGTGGGTACTTTGGGTGGGTATTTTAACTGTTGGTGTTGTACCCATTTTATTTGCTCCACTTTGGTCAAACCTAGGGTTTGTAACTGATAATCAATTTTTACTTTTTCGGTTTTCAGGAAAGTCAGCTAAGATATTGTTTAATTTTAGAGCCATTTATTTGGGGGTTATCATAGTGCCTTTCATTTTGAGTTTTCAATTAATGGCATTTCAAAATGTATTAACCGTATATTTTGATTTACAAGCTAATGGAGCACTTTTAATTATAGGCGGCATAGCCATGTTGTTTGCTTTAAAAAATGGATTTGAGCACAAGCTTAAAGTTGATGTATTTCATGCCTTATTATATGTAGTATCATTAATTATTGGGGTACTAATCTTACTTAAGATTGGTGGAGGTTGGTCAAATATTCTTGAACAGTTCAAATTTGAATACCCTAATAAACTAAATATTTTCCCTGATTTTTCGAATGAGCCATTTCGAATTGAATTTTTCACCTATACCTAATATCCGCAAGACCTGACAGGTTTTTGTTGATAATCACTAAGTTATAGCCATTTTCGGATCACTTAATTGGGGGAAACCTGTCAGGTCTAATCGACTACAAATCAGAAGATTACAAAT
>JAMOMJ010000177.1 GCA_027067135.1 Cyclobacteriaceae bacterium | reverse complement strand
TATGCTGAAAAAAATGCCTATGTTATTTTTCGCATTAATCCTGAAAACCCCTCAAAGGAAATAGAAGAGCTTTTTAACCAGTTAACCCAACCAGTTATTGTTAACTATAATATTTAGGGCTTGCTGAAAAAGTCCTAGGTGCGTTAGATACGAATAGGCAAAGCGAAGATGTATAAGAATACTTCGAGCTGAAGCCTGTGAAGAAGATGACGTGCCTGGGGCTAACTTAAAATCCGATACTGGTTTTTTTAAGTGCACGGATTTTAGCCTGTTTTTATTAAACCCTTTGCACTTAAAACCTAAAAAACAGATTTTATTGTTTGGTATCCAATTTGTTAAGTGTTTTTAAGCAAGCCCTAAATAGTGTTCGTCTATAAAGTCAGTGTCTGTTCAGAAAGTTCGCTATCAAGGCTTGTGAAGTCAAAAAAAACGCCTGCTTAGCGGTGGGCAGGAAGTTTAATAGCGTAATCAGGCGTAGCCGAGTATTTTTTTGACGAATGTAACGAAGATAGCGGACTTTATGGACAGACTCAAATTAACCTGTGGCACAAAAAACCGGATCTTTTCTTTTAGAAAAAAACTGCAAATTAGCACGCCATAAAGACACTTAGTTGATGCCTGACCCTTGAGGTAGTTTTTTTTGATAAATTTGCCTGAAATCATTTTCTTCGTGTACTATGAAATTAATCATACTATTCCTTCTGCTGCATTCATCCTGGTTGTTTGCCAACATAAGGCTCCCGGCTATCATTAGCAGCAATATGGTTATCCAACAAAATACACAGGTTCCTATTTGGGGCTGGGCCGATGCAGGTGAAAAAATATGTATTGAGACAAGTTGGTTGCAAGAGGAGGTAGCTGTAACTGCCAATGCAGAAGGAGAATGGCTAATTAAACTGTCTTCACCGGAAGCAGGAGGCCCTTACAAAATTAAACTTACAGGTAATAACAGTATTGTATTAAACAATATTCTCTCAGGCGAAGTGTGGTTTGCCTCCGGACAGTCAAATATGGCCATGGCTGTAGAAAAATGTAGCAATGCTGAAACTGAAATTGCCACTGCAACTTACCCCAAAATTCGATTATTTCATGTAACCCGTACGTGGGCAGCAAGCCCCCAACAAGATTGTAACGGATATTGGACTGAGACCACCCCTGAAACCATAAAAAAATTTTCGGGCGTTGCTTATTTCTTTGGGCGTAAATTATATAACGAACTAAATGTTCCAATCGGCATTATTAGTGCAAGTAAAGGAGGTTCACCCATCGAATCATGGATGGCAGAGGAGGTGTTAAAAACTGACCCTGATTTTTCTCCCGTCTTTGAAATGTGGGAAAAATGGGAAGCAGAATACCTTGAAGCAAATAAAAAATACCAGAAAGAACTTGCTGTATGGCAAAAACAAAAGGATGCAAATCAAGGACTTGCGATACCTGAAAAGCCTGCCCGGCCAATAGCCGTACATCAAATAGCCAGGCCTCATAAAAGACCAGCCCATAACTATAACGGAATGGTTGCTCCCATTACGCCTTACGCAATTAAAGGTGTTATATGGTATCAGGGTGAGAGTAATACTAATCGGCCTATCCAATACAGAAAACTTTTTAAAACGATGATAAAAAGCTGGAGGAAAACATGGGCAGAAGGAGAGTTTCCGTTTTATTTTGTACAAATTGCCCCTTACCGGTACGAAGAAGGTCTGGACAAACCTCCGTATTTAAGAGAAGCGCAAATGATGGCCTTGTCGCTTCCTAACACGGGCATGGTGGTAACCTCAGATATTGGTAATGTTAACGATATTCACCCTAAAAACAAGCTGGATGTAGGAGAGCGCCTGGCATTATGGGCTTTGGCCAAAACTTACAGCTACAATAACCTGGTATATGCAGGGCCGTTTTATAAATCAATGAAAATCGAAGAGAATAAAATCAGGTTAAGTTTTGACCATACAGGCTCCGGCTTACTTTGCAAAGGCGATTCTCTTACAGATTTTGAAATAGCAGGAACAGATCAAAAATTTACAAAGGCAACCGCACATATTGAAGGCTCTACCGTGGTGGTGTCAAATGATAATATTAAACATCCAATAGCAGTTCGGTTTGGGTGGAGCATTATTTCAACCCCTGATTTTTATAATAAAGAGGGGTTGCCGGCTGCACCTTTTAGAACTGATAAGTGGGAATAATTCTTTAAATAGTTCAATTTTATTTACATCTGTATTATAAAAAAGTAAGACTATGAAAGAACTAGTAATGCTTAAGTATTTCATGAAAATTGCGTAAAATCAGCCTTTTTTATGTCAATAGCATTATTGGTGAAGTAAATAGTTTATTTCTGAAAAAGAAGGTTTATTGCACAATCAAATAAAATTTAATCCACTACTTTTATAAATGCAATTTTAATTAAACTATAATTGTTGGTTAGTATTTGAAATTATTGTAATTTCAATGATTAGACATTGCTTTTCTAAGGGTGATATTTAAGAGATGATTTAGGTGAGTTAATTTTGGATAACAAATTTTTGCATAACGAGAAAAAGCTGGTTAAAAGCCTGCAAAAAGGAAACATTGATGCCTTTGAAGACTTGTATAAAGTGTATAGCCTCAGGCTGTATCACTTTGGAATGAAATACCTTAAGTCGGAAATAGAAGCAGAAGGTTTGGTTCAGGATGTTTTTGCAAAAGTGTGGGAAAAGCGTGCTTCTTTAAAAGCAGAACTGTCATTCAAGTCCTACATATTTACCATTTCATTTAACCTTATTAGGAAGAGTTTTATTAAAAAATCGAAACTAAGAGAGTACTTAAATTCAAAACAAGGCCGTAGTGATATGGATTTGGGCACAGTAAATCAAGTT
>JAMOMJ010000176.1 GCA_027067135.1 Cyclobacteriaceae bacterium | reverse complement strand
TAAGAACAACTATCATTGCGGCTCATTAAAACTAAATATCAACAAATAATTATTACATAATGAAAATGAAAATCATTTATTTAGCAGTTTCTGCTATACTTTTTATATCTGCTCCTACTTTGGCTCAAGAAAGCCCTGCAGAAAACTGGTTTAACCAAGATGCGCAAGAAAACATGGCCAATGGTGTTAGTACCGAAAAAGCTTACGAATACTTAAAAGGAAGAGAATCCAAAACTGTAATTGTGGCTGTAATTGATTCCGGTACCGACATTGACCACGAAGATTTAAAAGACGTGGTTTGGACAAATACTGACGAAATTGCGGGTAATGGCATTGATGATGACCATAATGGGTTTGTTGACGATGTACATGGCTGGAATTTTATTGGAGGAAAAGACGGCAAAAACGTAGGCGTTGACACCTATGAAGTAACACGCGAATACATTCGCCTAAAACCTAAATACGAAAACAAAAAGGAATCGAAGAAACCCGATTATCTCTATTGGGTAAAAGTTAGAGATGCCTATTTAGCCGATGCTGAAAAAGCGCAAACCCAATATAGCTTCTACGACAGCTTACGCTCGTCTATTCTTAGGTATAATAAATTAATGACGGCCTATTTGGATATAGATAAACTAACAGTTGATGCAATAGCCGGTGTACAATCGGAGGATGAATTAATTAAAACAGCTACGGGGTTTATGGCTAATCTGCTGCCAAAAATAGGCGATATGCCAATAGAAGAAGTGGCTGAAAGTTTAGATGGTGCGGTTGAGCATTTTGGCAACCAAGCAAACTATGCCTATAGCTTAGAGTACGATACCCGCAAAATTGTGGGAGATGACCCTGCTAATTTAAAAGAAGTGGGCTATGGCAATAACGATGTTATTGGTAAGGATACTGATAATTTCCATGGTACACATGTTTCAGGAATTATTGCTGCCAAACGTGGCAATGGCATTGGTATTGATGGCGTTGCTGATAATGTGCAAATAATGGCTATACGTGCAGTACCAGATGGAGACGAAAGAGATAAAGATGTGGCCAATGCTATTCGCTATGCGGTGGATAATGGAGCACAGATTATTAATATGAGTTTTGGGAAAGCTTTTTCACCAAACAAATCGTATGTAGATGATGCCATTAAATATGCGGAAAGTAAAGGGGTTTTGTTGGTACACGCAGCTGGTAACTCAGGTAAAAATACAGATGTAGAAAACAATTACCCAACTAAAAATCTTGGTAAGAAAAAAGTTGCTGGCAATTGGATTGAGGTTGGAGCTTCTTCTTGGGGAGAAGGTGAAAAGCTAGCTGCATCGTTTAGTAATTACGGAAAAGTGAATGTAGATATTTTTGCTCCGGGCGTCCAAATTTATTCCACAGCTCCTGGTAATGAGTATAAAAATGCACAAGGCACCTCCATGGCTTCTCCGGTTACTGCTGGTGTAGCTGCTTTGGTATTAAGCTATTTCCCGGAATTAACCGCTGCTGACCTAAAGGAGATATTAATGAAATCAGTTAGAAGGTTTGATGGCTTAATGGTGGTTAAACCAGGCAGTAAAGATGAAATGGTTGACTTTTCAGAACTTTCAGTTTCAGGTGGAATTGTAAATGCTTATGAAGCCGTTAAATTAGCAGACTCAAGAAAAATTAGCTCAAAATAAAAATAACTTTTATTTTGCAGAAGCCACTCCGAAAGTTTTCGGAGTGGCTTTTTTATACCTTTTTAAGGAGAGCAACCACATTGGCTATAATTATCAACGCCATTCCTAAAATGGCATAGAGATCTAACGGGTAATCTTCAAACACTGCTGAAATAATAATGGCAATTATTGGTACAAACACAATGGTGTAAGCTGCTTTGTCGGCTCCAATTCTGCCTATTAAGGTTAGGTAGGTTGTAAAAGCGATGATGGAACCAAAAACAGACAGGTAAGCTAAAGAAGCTAGGTATTCAAAGGATGTGTCTATCATAAAGGGCTTACCCAAAACAAACGCAATACACCCCATACTAATAGCTCCGTAAATCATTCCATACGCAACTGTTTGTATTACCGGCATCCCATTTTTTTGATTTATGGCAGAAGTGATATTTCCTAACGAAGCAAACATTACAGAGCTTAGCGCAAACACCACAGCAATTAAGTACTCAGGTGATGATTTAAAAGAAGCAAACTCTGCTTTGTAAATTAATACCGTTCCTAAAAAACCCAGAATAGCTCCAAAAACAACTCTCCTATTAATGTTCGCTTTAAAGAATAGCGCACCAAAAACAATATTAAAAAATACGATGGAGGAAAAGGCCACTGCCACCAAACCACTGGTAAGGGTTTGCTCACTTATATATACTAACCAATAATTTATGCCAAAAAGTAAAACTCCTTGTTGAAGTGCTCTTAAATGCTGCTGCCAGGTAAATTTTAATGGCAGTTTTCGAACAAGAGCATAGAGCAATAATATGGCACCTCCAATTAAAAATCGATAACTTACTGATACCAACGGGTCAACCTCGTCCAGTTGGAAAGTAATAACAAACCATGTAGAACCCCAGATAAGGGCTGGAATTAGAAATAAAAGAAAGTTGCTAGATTTAGACAATTAACTTTTCCCGAACATCCTTCCTACAGTTTTTTTCTGAAATTCCCAGAAAAATTTAAACTGCCCTAAAACTGTGCCCACAATGAGCAACATAAATTGATATATAGGAAAAATAATCAATATTCTAATAGGCCAAAATACAAACGGACTCATATTTTCCCTGTGCACATTAAAATAGGTAAGCACCGGGCCGGCAATTCGTACAGCAATAGACCCTGTTATAGAAAACACAAGTAGTATCATTACTACCTGAAAATTGCTTTTAAGACCCCACTTT
>JAMOMJ010000175.1 GCA_027067135.1 Cyclobacteriaceae bacterium | reverse complement strand
GGCAGGCACCTCCCTCAGAATGACGTTTGCTTTTGTCTAAAATCTAATAATCTAACGTCTTTAGTCTTAATTTATCTAAGGTCTTCTGTCTTTCTTACTCCTCATAAGCCCATTCAATGCCCGACTTCATATCTTTTACAATAATGCCATTGGCTTTTAACCCTGCTCTGATTTTATCAACACGTTCAAAATCTTTTCTAAATTTTGCTTCTTTATAAATGGCCACCATGGCCTCCACCATTTCTTTATAATCCGATGGATTCTCTTCTTTAAGAGCCAGTATGTTCTCAACAAAATCAATATAAGTAGATTTCATTTTCTCAAAAACTTCTTTACCAATAGCACTAAACCCAAGCTGGCCTGTATGCAACGAGTTAATCTTCTTTAATAAATTAAATAGCTGACCAATGGTTAAAGCTGTGTTAAAATCATCGTTCATGGATGAATGGCAGGCTTTAATAATTTTTTCAATTTGCCCCACTACAGCCTCACCTCGTTCCGTACCATCTTCTACAAATTCCATTTGTTTAACTAAACGGAGACCATTAATCATTTTTTTATAGCCTTTTCGGGAGGCTTTAAGTGCCTCATTCGAAAAATCGAGCGTGCTTGAATAATGCGATTGCAGCATAAAAAATTTGGCTGTCATTGGGCTGTAAGGTTCATCCAATAAAGGATGATTACCGGTAAACAATTCACTAGGTAAAAATGAGTTTCCTAACGATTTACTCATTTTTTGTCCGTTCATCGTAAGCATATTGGTGTGCATCCAATAACGAACTGGGTCGTTGCCATAAGTACCAACGGATTGTGCAATTTCACATTCGTGGTGAGGAAATTGCAAATCAAGGCCTCCACCGTGAATATCAAAGGTTTTACCTAAATATTTGGTACCCATTACAGAGCACTCCAAATGCCAGCCCGGAAAACCAACTCCCCAGGGAGAATTCCAACGCATAATATGCTCAGGAGAAGCACTTTTCCATAGTGCAAAATCTATGTTATTGTGCTTCTCATCTTGGCTAGTAAGGGCTCGCCCACTCTCCATCATATCTTCTATATTGCGGCCAGAAAGTTTACCGTAATTATGGTCTTTATTATACTTTGCCACATCAAAATAAACCGAACCGTTGGTTTCGTAAGCCAGGCCTTTGTTAAGTAAAGCCTGAGTCATTTCAATTTGCTCTACAATATGCCCTGTTGCCGAAGGTTCAATATCAGGAGAAAGCATGTTGAAAATTTTGGTAAGGTCGTGGAAGCCATTGGTGTATTTCTGCACAATTTCCATTGGTTCCAAATGCTCTAACCTGGCCTTTTTGCTAATTTTATCTTCTCCTTCATCCTCATCGTTTTCTAGGTGGCCAACATCTGTAATATTACGCACGTACCGAACCTTATAGCCAAGGTATTGTAGGTAGCGATAGACAACATCAAAACTCATAAAGGTTCGCATATTGCCCAAATGGACATCGCTATATACGGTTGGGCCACACACGTACATTCCCACAAAAGGGGGTTCTAAGGGTTCAAATACTTCCTTCTTTTTTGTAAGACTATTGTAGATGCGTAATTTCTCAACCATAAGGGCAAAAGTAACGGCAATTGGTGAAATATAGGTAAGTTCAAGGTATTTGGTTTGATATCAGTAAAAAAGCTCTTTGTTAGCGCTTTTTTCCAATTGTCCATAAAACTATGCCTGTACCTGTCATTCCAACACCAGATGCTAATAAAAGTATACCAAATCCTCCTTGTGGGTCTCCATCACAAACACCATTTATACACTCATAATAAAGAGCATCTGAATTAGCCACCATAATACCCCCAACAATTGCTAAAGGAATACCGATAAATGTTAAAATTTTTCCTGTTTTTACCAAAGGGTGTGGAGTAGAAGCTTCTTTTATTAATGTATTAAATTCTGATACAGAAAATTTTGAATGTATCTGGTTTGAGTCATAGTTATTTACTAAAACTGAAAGGGTTATGTAGTTAGTTTTATCTGCAAAGGCTATATTCTGTGCAAATGATTTTGATGAAAAAAGCAGTAAAATAGCAATAATTAGGGTGGGTTTAGTTAACGTCATTTTAAAAGAATTGTAAATCTATTTTTATACATAATTTATCCAAAAGTAAAGCAATAGAGGCTTGGGTTATTCTATAACTGTTTTTTTTATGCCACACACATACATACCCACAAAAGGAGGTTCTAAAGGATCAAACACTTCTTTCTTTTTTGTAAGACTGTTATAGGTGCGTAATTTCAACCATAAGGGCAAAAGTAATGGCTATTGATGACATATAAACAGGTTCCAGATATTCGGTAAATCTAGATATAATAATGAATAATTACTCAGCCTCTAGTTATGATCTGTCTATAGAGCAAGCTACCTCCTTCAATAACAGTTATTGGTCTGACTATCGTCCGACCTGAATACATTACCAACTTTATAGATGTGCTCTAATAGCCACTTGCACCTATTACTGTTGCCACCAACTTTCTTCTGCCTCCATAATCTCTATGCTCGCCTAAGTAAATGCCTTGCCAAATACCTAAATTAAGGGTTCCATTTGAAATAGGAATAATTACTGATGAGCCTAAAATTGAAGCTTTGAGGTGTGCAGGCATATCATCGGGTCCTTCGCTGGTGTGGGTATAGTATGGCTCCATTTCAGGAGCTAATTTTTGAAAATAGTTTTCAAAATCAGTACGTACAGATGGGTCTGCATTTTCGTTGATGGATAGGCTTGCGGAGGTATGTTTGATGAACAGGTGGAATGTACCCACAGAAACACCTTTGATATTAACCAATTGAAGCACTTCATTTGTAATTAAATGAAACCCTTTTGAATACTCAGGAAGTGTAATTTCCTGTTGAAATGAAATTAGTTTTGTTTCCATTCGTAGGCTCCAACATCTGGTTTTGAATCTCTTTGTAAACTATCTAAATCAATTAATATTCCCAAATCAACTCCAACATCTATGGCAGGTGAGAGGCTATCTATTCTGTAATTGAATTCGGATGGTTCCACAAATAATGGATTTTGATTTAAGATATTATCCGTTTCAAATTCTAGTAATTCGGTACGTAGCAGGTTGTTAGTCAAACTCACATTAAACAGTTTTTCACCTGCATCAGAAAATTGTAATTCTTCGTTTTGATTTCCCCACACAATGCTGTTTTCAACGGTCGCATTAAGGTCATCATAAATGGCGGAGCCATCGCTTAGTTGCAGGTTGTTTGTGAACACTAAAATGGGTTGATTCCGAAAGAACCCGAACCCGAAATTGGCAAAGGTGTTATGTTTCAAGTCGTAATTTCCTCCGGCTAAACCTGCCATATTAAATTCTACACAGTTATTTATCAGGCAGTTTGTCATCGATAAGTCTGAGCTAAACGAAAGGATACCCGAACCAGACATATTCTCAATAATGCATTGGTTCATAACCAAATCTGGTATATCATCCTCATCGGGAGTACCTAACCAAATACCGTTTTGCGCATTTCGAATTGTAGTAAACTCCATTATGTTAGACTTGCTTCCTTTTAAAAATACCACCCCACCCCATTGACCTAGGGCATTGTCAAAGCCATTATCAAAACGATCGTTCATAAACAAAACGGGCGACTGCGCATTCCCTTTCGACTCGATAGTTCCTTTTATGTAAATGGAAGAACCTATATGCGAGAATATTCTTGTGCCGGGCTCAATTACAAGTGTGCAAAGGGAATCAACTAATATGTTGTCATAAATAACATAGGGTTTACCAGTAGTCCACACCGTATTACAAACTAAAATAGAATCTCTCAAAAAATGAGCATCTTGTCCCCAAGCAATAACGGGGATTTGTTGTTCTGCACCATTAGTAGAAAATAGCAAAGCTTCCTCTACCACGAACGGCAAGTTCTGATTTTGTTCTTGCAAATTAGCTTTTAAAAGAACGAGTAAACTATCACCCCCAAGCAAATCTGTATTGGTGAAATTGTTGCCTTCTACTCCATTAACTATAATGGAAAAAGCATCAGAAGAATTTGTGATACCAATGCTCTTAATTGTTACCGCTTTGTCATTATCGTTATACACACGTAACCGTTTGGTAATGCTTGATACTGTTGTTAGGAGTGTATCAAAATAAACGGTGTCAGCAGAAAAGCGCAACTGGGTTGGAGCTAATTCATACTCCAAAGAAGGTTTGCAGGAAGTGAAATAGCCCGCAACTAACATTAAAATTGCTATGGTTAGTAACCATACTTGTTGAAATAGATTTCTCATTAAAAACCAAGAGCGAACATAGGATTAACCAATTGCTCCTTCTTTCATCTTTTCTGCATTTTCAGCAATACGTAGCTCATCAATAAAATCGATAATATCGCCTGCCATTACCTGTGGTAAGTTATGCACCGATTTACCAATTCTATGATCGGTTACTCTGCCTTGTGCATAATTATAGGTTCTAATTTTATCAGATCTATCTCCACTGCCAATCATTGATTTACGCTCGGCTCCTACTTCTGCATTATGCCTTTCTAACTCTATGGCATACAAACGAGATTTAAGCTCTTTTAGTGCTTTATCGTAATTTTTAAGCTTCGATTTTTGATCTTGGCACTGTACTACTACGCCTGTAGGCATGTGCGTGAGCCGAATGGCCGAATAGGTTGTATTTACCGACTGTCCACCAGGGCCTGAAGAACAAAATTCATCTCTACGCACTTCGCTCATATCCAGATCAATTTCTACATCATCCATTTCGGGTAATACTACCACAGATGCTGCTGAAGTATGCACTCTCCCTTGTGTTTCGGTAGCAGGTACTCGCTGCACTCGGTGTACGCCACTTTCGTATTTTAGGGTGCCATACACATTGTCGCCTGTAACATTCATTACCACTTTATTAAAGCCACCGGCAGTGCCATCTACAAAATCGGTCATTGACATTGACCAGCCTTGCTTCTCGCCAAATTTTTGGTACATTCTTAGCAGGTCGCCTGCAAATATGGAGGCTTCGTCTCCTCCTGCTCCGGCTCTAATTTCTAAAATGGCATTTTTACTATCGGTGGGGTCTTTAGGGATAAGAAGCTGTTTTACTACTTCTTCAATCTTTTCCAGTTTTGGCTCAATTTCATCAATCTCCATTTTGGCCATTTCCCTAAATTCAGGGTCTTTCTCAGTTTGGAGAACTTCTTTTGCCGAAGCAAGATTGGAAAGTAAGTTGGCATACTCTTTATACACCACTACAACTTTCTCAAGATCCTTATATTCTTTGCTAAGCTTGGTAAAATTGGCCATATCCGACATTACATCAGGTTGCACCATTAGTTGCCCTACTTCTTCAAAGCGATCCTTAATTTCTTCTAATTTTTCAATCATAGCATTGGCAAAGTTAATAGATTATGAGTTAAGGAATAAGAATTTATTAGAGTGCTATACCTAAATTTATTAGTTATCCTTTATAAAATAATCCCATCTGTTGTTAACTCAACAAAATTGTTTTTTAGTAATGCGTTAAACAGAAACAGACTGTTATCCCTAAAAAGGTTAAATAGTTGCTTGTTTTTAATATTTCCTGTTGAAATTAAAAGGAGCTTAGCAGGTTTACCTAGCGCCATATGTGAATGATAAAAATCTGAATCTTTTGTTATAACAATTAAATTATGTTTGTCAGCGTACATTATTATTTCTTTGTCAGAAGTTTCATCACCATTTGGCAACTCTTGTACATGGATTGGGTTAATCCCTATTTGTTTTAATATTTCACAAAGTTTAAATGGTAACTGAGCATCAATAATAACATCCATCCTACAATTTAATAAAATTGCCGTGTTTCGTAAGTTTGCTGGCATATGCCAAACAGGCAAGAATATCCTTCTCTTCTAATTTTGGATAGTCATCTATAATTTCCTTATGACTAGACCCTGCAGAAAGCAAATCAAGTATTAAATCAACCGTATATCTTTTATTTCGAATGGTTGGCTTACCATGACAAATATCCGGGTTCACTGTAATTCTATCTAAAAGGTGATTTTTCATAGAGTAAAGTTACAAAAAAGAGTGGATATGTGGGCTTTATTTTGTGTCCAAACAATTACTTCTAATAAGCTCCATTAGAGTTTCTGATCTTGATATAAAAAACCCAAGGAGATAAGAAGGCGTCTTCAACAGCTATAAAATCGTTCAATGAAACAATTTTCTTGCTGAAAATATTTCTCATTGTCAAATGACCTTCTTCTATAGAAATCGTATAAGCTCTTGATAAGTAAAAATTTAACCCGATTAATAACACCAAACCGATCAATCCAACAACAAGAGTATTAAATGAGGTACTGAAATAAATAAAAACACCATTCATCATCACCCACAAAACTAGAAACATCAGGCTAAGCGCCTGTTGCATCAAAACGAACTCACCTCCTATATTAACTTTTTTTGCCAATTACCCACACTCCCCCTCCGTCCAACTAAGTAAACCTGCATTGCCTGCTTCGCATGCATTGCCGTAGGTTTTGCCATCGCAGCCACAAACTGGTACATATTCCATGGTGCAAATACCTTCTTTAATTTTAGATTCATCAATGCATTGCTCTTCTGTAGTTTGTTTGCTACACGAAGCAGCAGTGATTAATGTGATGATAAATAAAGTTGAAATTGATTTTAATAAGTTCATGGTCTAATGTCTTTTGTCTAACAATCTAACATCTAATTTATAACTTCTTTGTAACGATAACAATCGGTGGTGTGGTCGTTTACCAAACCACAGGCTTGCATGTGTGCATACATAATTGTTGTTCCTACAAATTTAAAGCCTCGCTTTTTTAAATCCTTACTAAGGGCATCCGACTCTTTGGTGGAAGCAGGTATTTCAGACATCTTTTTCCACGTATTAATAATAGGTTTTCCGCCCACAAACTGCCAGATATAGGTATCAAAGCTGCCAAATTCCTTTTGCACCTCTATAAAGCATTGTGCATTGGTAATAGCACTTTTAATTTTTAATCTATTTCTAATTATTTCAGGGTTAAGTACTAATTCTTCCATTTTTTCCTCATCGAATTGGGCCACTTTTTCTTCATCGAAATTGGCAAATGCTTTTCGGTAGCCTTCCCGTTTTTTAATTACGGTAGCCCAGCTAAGCCCGGCTTGTGCTCCTTCCAGGATTAAAAACTCAAAATGCTTTGTATCATCATGTACAGGCAGACCCCATTCTTCATCGTGGTATTTTTCGTAGGCATCAAATGAATTTTGAGCCCATTGGCATGTTGGTTTGTTTTTCATAGTATATAAAAGTAATAGATTTCTAGTAATTCAGGTATTATAGTTGCCCATTTTAGCCACAGCGTAGCGAAGGCACAAAGGCAGTAAGTTTCACAAAGAAATAAGTTTAGTGTTTCTTTGAGCCTTAGGGTCTTAGTGGTATTGTTTTGCTACCTGAATAATTTCAATTGATAAATTACGTTATCTTTATTGGTTTAAAACCACATCTAAATGAAAAAACAATTTCTAACTCTATTGCTTGGCATTATTTTACTACACCCTATCTATTCGCAAGACGAAGAAATAAATGTGGCAGGACTGGTTTTTCTAAATTATACGGGCTCTTTGCCGGAAACCATTAGAAACGGAAAAACAATTGTGTTGGTTAATACCACCAAAGTACTGGCAGAACAAACATTCAGCAAAACAGCCGAACCTCTAATTGATGAAGCACATGCTGTTTTTACAAAGGCAGGAATTGATGTGGTGGGCTATTATAGCTTAAAGCAGGTTTTTGCTGGTAAAGACAGCCAGTATGGGTTTTCGGAAGCGTGGAAAAAACGAGAAATTAAAAATATTATCGTTTTAAGCAGGGTTGTTTTTCAAAAAAAGAATAAAGAGGTTACACGATATGTGATTTTAGCATCAGCCTTTAATCGTAAGCTGTCTCTTTTTACCAATGGACAAGTGGGCTGGAAAACCCAGGGAAAAGATTTTGACAAAGTACTTTCTAAAGTTGCTGGTGCAGCCAATAAATACGAACGTAAAAACCTGCTCATCAACGAATCTCCCGAATTTTTTAATGATGTTAAAATGGTTTGGGGAGAACATGTTGAAGGCTATTTAACCGACCTTGATTTTGGAAAATTAGCAGTTCCTAAATTTAAGATAGTAGATATCCCCAACCCAAAACCATCCGGAGTCATAAATAATTTAGTGGCTAAACAAGTGGAAGAGTCGAATGCCCTCAATATTAAAAACAATAAAGTATTAGAAGAAAAAATGAAAGCCTATGGGTATGAATATGAATTGGTAGATCCAACCATTTCGGATATTGATTTAAGTAAAAACGGATTTAGTTATGTGTTGCTGAGGTTGTATTCTCCTGGTATTGATATCAAGAGATTATTAAATTATAAAATTAATGAGGAGCAAGACTCCTACACTACGCAAATTTACAAGGGGGGCAATTTAACAGTACGAAGAATCCCTGCCAACGGGTTAGTGTATAAATATTATATTAAACATTTACGCACCGGCAATATTTACCTAGGTCCAAAATGGGATGCAGACGAAACCTGGGGAGAAGCACTGGATCACATGTTGTATAATGTAAAAGTGGAAATGAAAAGGTAACTAGGGCTTGCTGAAAAACTATGACTGTCCGTAATATTGCCTAGTTCAATTCAGTGTTTTGATAGGAAAGACACGAGCGATGTGTTGCCTTGGATTCACACCGCTATTAGTAATGCCAAACGTTTGTTATTGGGTATTCACCACAATGTAAGCAAACAATACCTGCAATATTATCTTGATGAATTCTGCTACAAATTCAATCGAAGGTATTTTGGAGATAGATTATTTGATAGAATGTTAATTGCTTCTATTTCAACTACTTCTATTTGTAACAGGTATCAATACGGATAGTCATAGTTTTACTGTAAAATAAATTTTATTACTGATGACTATTTTATAATTGTAACAACCTTAGACTAAGATATGGACAGAAGAAAATTTATTATATCAACTTCTCTTTCTTTGGGAGCTGTATCAGTTTCTAAATTTGGATTTGCAAAAGAGAATACTGGTGATAAATTAAAGCCTAAGAGGCTTTCTAAAGGAGATACTATTGGGCTCATTGCACCTGGCAGTGGAGTAGGGCGGTCTTCATTTGAAAAAGCAATTGCAACTATAAAAAGGCTGGGCTTTACCCCTTATTACACAGAAAACCTCAGGGTTAATAATGGTTTTTTAGGAGGCACGGATCAACAACGAATTGATGATATACATCACATGTTTGAAAATGATATAGTAGATGGAATCTTGTGTATTCGCGGTGGATATGGCAGTAACCGGCTTTTGGCTATGATTGATTATGATCTTATTAAAAACAACCCTAAGCTTTTTATGGGTTATAGTGATATTACTGCGTTGTTATACGGTATCTACAGCCAAACTGGATTAACCTGCTTTCATGGCCCTGTTGGTGTTTCATCTTTTAAAGGGTATGCCGAAAATACCTTTGTGAAAGAAGTGGTTTCAGCAAAAAAAGGACTGGTGATAAAGCGGCCAAAATCTTGGGTTGAAAAGGATAATAAAGCATTTAACAGCCTTATTATAAACAGGGGCAAAGCTCAAGGGGTTTTAATTGGTGGCAACCTAAGTGTGTTGGTTGCGCTTATTGGCACACCCTATGACATTGATTTTTCTGATAAAATACTGTTTTTAGAAGAAATTGGAGAGCCTCCCTATAAAATTGACCGAATGCTCACACAATTATTATTGTCTGGTAAACTAGCTCAATTGAAAGGAATTGCCCTGGGCGTGTTTATTGATTGTGATGATAACCCTGAAGATGAAGACTACGACAAATCAATTTCGTTAGAAGAAGTGTTAAAAGAAAGGCTTGCTGATTTAAACATTCCTATTATGTATGGTTTGCCTTTTGGGCATATTAGTGATAATGCTACAATTCCGTTTGGCGTTCGGGCAGAGTTAAATACAGAGAAAGAATCATTAACGCTATTGGAATCAGTGGTTGTTTGACCTGCTTGATTTTAAAATTTGCACATTAAGCGGGTAAAATGTGAAAACGCAAATAACCCTGTGGATGTTTGATAATAAAATCATCATCTGACCTAAAATAAAAGTAGAATTAATCTTATTTTGACTGCCTAATAAATTTAAGACAAATTTCATCAAGCCGCTTTGTTAATAAACCTTCTTAATTTTTTTCTAAAGGTTTTCTAAGGGCTATCTAATCATAATTCTACGAGCCTTAAACTCATCTTGAACCTTTAGGGTAACTAAGTAAAGACCCGCACTTAAATCAATTCTGTTTACTTCAATGCTATATATTAGCTCATCCTTATAAGTATTGTCTAATATTATTCTATTTCTCTGCAAATCAATTAGTTGCACTTGAGCACCTGTTGTTTGTGATAACTCAATATTAATTTGAAAATTTCCATAGTTGGGGTTAGGGTATATATCAAAACGTTGGATAAGTTCTTGGTCTCCACTTATTCTTCCATTTATATCCTCTTTTTCTGAGCGGTCTAGAATATTGATCGATTGTATATAAAAATCACTGCAATCAGCTAATTGCACTGTCATATTTATTGCGTAAATATCTGGCTCATTAAAAACGACTGCTGCATAATCTTCTCCCTGTTCAAGAACAGTTACATTATTAGCAAATTCCCAATCTAACAAATCGGGTACTGGCCAACTGATGTCTACGATAAACACCGTATCGCCTACATACGCTTCGCTTATTAGCAAAAAGTCAGCATTTAAAAGGTCGTTGGATAGTACAAGTTCGAAATTATCTTGTGCCATACAGCCATTTTCGTTGATAACCGTTAATGTGTAATTGCCTGCTTGATTAAGAACCACTTCATTACTTGTACTCGTAAAACCATTGGCAGAAGTCCAGGTGTAAGAAGCATTGTTTAAACTATAATTTGCCTTGTAAGAAGAGCCTGTGCATATTTCTATGATATCATTAAAGGGGTCGATTACAAAAGGGTCAGCATCTGAGAGATCGAAAGTTTGAACTAGAGTGCACCCCAATACATCGGTTATAGTAACATCATATAGCCCGGCACCAATAGCAGAAAGTGTAGACCCAAATTGCCCATTAGACCATGCATAAGTGTAATTGCCATTGCCTCCTAAAGCTTCCACTTCCAAACTTCCATCGGTGCCATTTTTACAGGTAGGAATAGTTTCTGATACCAGAGTTGTTGTTATTGGTTCAACTCCATTTAATTCTATATCTTGAACCAATGTACACCCATTTGAATCGGTTATGGTAAGGGTGTAAATTCCTTGAGCTCCTCCACTTAATTGGTTTCCGGATGTGCCGTTAGACCAAGCATACGAATAAGAACCTGAGCCTCCTGTAGCATCTACTATAATAGCACCATCGGTACTGTTATAGCAGGTAGGGGCAGTTTGAGAAACATTGCTAAGGTCAATGGCACTAGGGGAAGGAACCGTTACTACCTCAACAGCCACACAGCCATTGGCATCGGTAATAACTACCGAATTATTGCCAGGTTGCAGGCTAGTGGCAGCTAGCCCTGTTTCGCCATTAGCCCAGGCCACATCAAAGGGGCTGGCTCCGATAATATTTAAGGTTGCGCTTCCATCATTGCTGTTAAAACAGGTGGTTGGTGTTACAGCGGCAGCAGTTGTTTGCGGGCCATCAATGCTACTAATATTGGCCGATTGCATAATACTGCACCCATTAGCATCGGTTACAGTTACCTCATAAATACCACCACCAACACCTGTTAATACCGAAGTATTACCCACCACATTACTAGTAGCATCTCGCCAGGTATAGAAATAAGAGCTTACTCCACCAACCACATCAATGGTGGCTGTTCCATTAAAATCTCCACAAGAAGAATTTTGTACCGAACCAATTGTGCCTGTTAATAGGGGTGGTTCAGTAAGCGTTATATTCACTTGATTATTACATCCGTTTGCATCAGTAACATCAAAGGTATAAGCACCTGCAACCAGATTACTAAAAATGCTACTGGCTTGATAATTAACCCCATCAAGAGAGTACTGTTTACCTGTTCCACCTCCCAAGGCTGAAAGTGTTACTTGCCCTGTTGCATTGCCAAAGCATGCAATATTGATACTGCTCCCTACAGCTACTGAAAGAGCATCAGGTTCAGTAATTTCGATATTGCTAATGGTTTTACTACAATTATTAGCATCGGTTATAAGAATTGAATATATCCCAGACCCAATTGATGAAATATCTTGTGTAGTAGCTCCAGTTGACCAAAGATAGGTATAAGGAGTCGTTCCTCCCGATACTGCTAAGTCTATAGCGCCATCTCCTGCACCGTTACAGCTTATATTTGATCCATTAAAATCACTTACAACAACATTTTCTGATACAGCAAAAGGTTCGGTTAATTCGTATGTAAATTTTTTTGTACAGCTATTGGTATCTGTTATAGTAACCGTGTAGCTACCTGCCCCTAATCCTGAAATGCTTTGAGTATCCTGCCCAGAGCTCCAACTATAAGTGTAAGTTCCTGTCCCTCCTGTATTAGAAAGGGTAATTGAGCCATCCAAAGCCCCATTACAACTAATTTGAACTCCATTATAATTGGAGAGGGTTTCAGCGGCTGCAATTGGAGAAGGAGCAGTTAACTTTAAATCTCCTCCATTTAAAGTACACCCATTAATATCTTGAACGCTAATACTATAGTCGCCAGAAGAAAGGTTATTAAATTCTTTAATACTATAATAATTCACACCATCAATACTATATTGAAGAGCTCCCGCTCCTCCTGAACCCGTTAGGGTAATTTGACCATCACTACCGCCATTACAACTAATCGAGAAGCCGCCAAAATTGGATGTGACTATCCCTGAAATGTTTAATACAGGAGGTTCTGTTAATGTGAAAGACTGTGAAGAAGTAGGGCAATTATTTGCATCTCTTATAATAAATGTATATCCCCCTGCTGCTAACCCACTGATTACATTTGACGCTTCAGGAGTAGCTTTTCCATCTAAGTAGTATTGTAATGTTCCCGTACCCCCATTTGCGGTTACAGTCATTTCACCATTACTCTCACCAGCGCACCGAATGTTAAATCCATTATATGCTTTTTTAACTGTATTAGATACTGTTATTATTGGTGGTGCAACTAGTTTTTCTCCTGCGATGATTGTAGAGCAATTATTCACATCTTTTACTGTAAAAGCATGAATGCCTGCACTTAACCCACCAATTATATTTGATGTTTCGGGTGCAGTATTACTGTTGAGGTAGTATTGTAATTTATCTGTTCCTCCAGAAGCAAGAACAGTAATTTCTCCATCTGAAGAAGTTGGACAGCTTAATTGGGAGCTAATGTTTGCACTTGATATGCTTATTGCGGTC
>JAMOMJ010000174.1 GCA_027067135.1 Cyclobacteriaceae bacterium | reverse complement strand
AATAATACCAAAATAGCAACCAGCAGTAACGAAAACTATTCAAGGCTGAAATGTGAGTTGAAAAATAAACCCCGACTTTATAGACAGACTCTAATTAGGGTCTGTCCATAAAGTCCGCTATCTGCGTTACGTTCGTCAAAAAAATACTTGGCTACGCCTGATTACGCTAGTAAACTCCTTGCTTTGCCGGCAAGCAGGCGTTTTTTTTACCCCAATGCCTCGAGAGCCTTAATAGCTAACTTTATGAATCAGACACTGAGTTTATGGACGGACACTATTTAAACCTATAACTAACCGAAAACCCTCCATAATAATTTACAGGCAAACCTGGGTAATAATAGCGAGGTGGTTTCCCTCCAAAGCTTCTGGCATTGATTAATATCATTGACGCATACTGCTTATCCAAAATGTTATTTACCCCACCGCTAATATCAAGCGTTAGGTTGCCCATTTTTTTCTGGTAGCCTACCTTTGCATTTAGCAAAGAATAAGCCTCAGAATACAATGAATTGGCATCGTTCATAGGCATTTTTCCTGTGTAGTTAAAATTTACATTTCCATATAAGCCAACTAAAAATAGTACATCTATACCGGCATTGGCAATATGTGCCGGTGTTCCTGTAAGAGCATTACCGGAAAAATCTCCTTTTTCATCGTCAACAAACTCTTGAAATGTGTAATTAGCAAACGAGTACGTAATAAAGCTACCTGCACTAATTTTGCTTGTTTTGATCAACGTATAATTTACAGATGCAGATATTCCATTATGTAATGTTTTTCCTGCATTTACCCCTACGTATTCATCCAATGCCGTCCTTCTGGCCACGAGTAAATTATTTATATGCATGGAATACAAGGCAACATCAACAAATAGTTTCCTTTTAAAAAAATAGCCCCGTGTGCCTGCCTCATAACTAAATCCTGTTTCCGGCTTAATTTCGGTATTTATCAAGCCGTTAGGCATTAGTGTTTCAGCTAAAGTAGGGGTTGAAAACCCATGGCTGATACTTGCATGTACCGATACGTTTTTATTTAATTTATGGTTTACAGCCAACCGTGGCGAGGCGATTAAATTAAATCCGTAATTGCCAGATTGGTCAATACTATCTGCAACATACCGGTCTTTTAGTGTAAAATCAGTTTTGTTAAAATTAATACCGGCAGACAATAGTGTTTTGGCAGAAATCGAAATATCTATTTGGGCAAACAGGTTATAATAGCCTCTGCGTTCATTGTTATCAGATAGTATTTCTCCTATTTCCCTTTCATTATTTCTGTATTTTCTAATATAATACCAATCAACAAAATACTCCCCTCCTACCGTTAGTTTTAGCCAGTTTTGGGTAAATAATTTATTAAAAGTAAAGCTGCTTCTGGCTCCAATTGCTTGCGATTCTTCTATAAAGATACCAAACGGGGCAAGTTCGTATGCATTTTTAAAATTTGTAAATACACTGGATTTGCTAAGGATGTTTTTGCTAATGTTAATTTCATAGCCTACCCCAAAAATACCTTTATTATAATCTTCAAACCCCTGTGTTCTGCCCCAGGTAAACGCTGCTGAAGTGGGGTTGTTTATATAATTGGTACTATCTAACGAACTTGGAATAAATGCTTTTAGTTTAATAAAACCAGCTAAAAAACTAAGTCTTCCTTTTCCGTTTTTTGTACCCAGTGCTGTAATGGAACTTCTATCATACTCATTATTATCTCGGTAACCATTGCTATGTGTATTATTGTAAACTACGCCAATGCTGCCTTGGTCATTGCTATGTCCAAATTTTGCCACGTTTCTAATCAACCCAAAAGAGCCCAGCATTGACGAAGCACTTAAAAAAGTATGGTTGCCTTTAGGTACGGCAGAAATTAAATTTACTGTTCCACCCAAACCTGCACCAAATATACTAGAAGCAGGCCCTTTGGTTACATCAACCCTGTCAATCATACTCAGGTCTATATCTTCTATTGTGGTTTCGCCATCGCCAGAGGTTAAAGGTATTTCGTCTAAATAAGCTCGTATTTTATTAGTTGAATAGAGTGTTCTTGTTCCTATACCGCGTATGGTAACCCTGTTTGTATTTAATGCCCCCGAGTGCATATAAACACCGGGTATTCTATTAAGGGCAGGTGTTATTGCCACATCATTATCGCGCAGCAAATCTCGCTTTGAAATAACAGACACATCTCCTGCCACATCTAATAGTTTTACAGGGTTTCTGTAGGCATTTACAACCACTTCTCCTATTTCAAATGGGTTTGCTTTAAGGGCAATTTGCAAAAAAGTTTTGCCCGATAAAACGATCGTCCTTTGCTTGTATCCAAAAGAGTAAACTATTATTTTTTGTGGTTGTATGTTTATCTCAAAATTACCCCAATCATCGGTGGTTGCCAGTAATACACTATCTGTAGCAGTAATAAGTACTGCACCTGCCAGGGGCTCGTTGTTATCTGCATCAACCACTTTCCCTTTTATGCGTTCTTGTGCTTGTGCGCATAATGGTATCCATAAAAAAGATATAAAAAATATTGTTTTCATTATTTTAATCATAACTTGTAACCAGCCATTTTATGTTTATTATCAAAAGCAATCTCCGGAATCTACAAGTAGCTCTATAAAGAGTTAAAAAATAGATTTTCGACTTTTTAAGTTTACCTGTTGTAAAATATGGCATTGCTAACTAAATATATCTAATGTGTTATTTCGATGATGCATCAAAAGTAAAACTGATAAAGTAAGCATCTCAATACTTTTTGAATAGCACTTTGATTTTCTTCTCATTCTTGCTAAAAAGTGCCTAAACAAGCTATTATAGCCTTCCACAGTAAAAGTTTTTGCTTTTGATTGAATGTGTTTGTCTTTATGAACAATGTGTTCGTATGACTTCCAGTAATCGCTTGCTATAGTATTCATCTGG
>JAMOMJ010000173.1 GCA_027067135.1 Cyclobacteriaceae bacterium | reverse complement strand
AGGCCATCTGCAAAAACTCCAATACCCTTTTCGATACTTCAGGCGTTCGCAAATAGCCATACGATTTATGGTGGTTGCGTTTGCCTTTTAGGCCTATATAGTCGTTAACTACTAAGTCGTCTATTACTCGTATGCCTTTTTTGTTGGCCTTATAATCGTCTCTTAGATGGGCATCTATAGCAACGGGGTCAAGCCTATCTGCAAAGTTTACCCAGCTATTAGTTATTATCGTTGGGGTGCGTACCCGGTCTTTTTTCTGGTTATAGGTGCGTTGTTCTCTAATTTTTTGCTTTACATAGGGTATGCCAAGCGGAGAGCCTATGGTAATAAAATCTTTTATGGCAATAGTGTTATTGGGCAGTCTGCCAATATCTCTTAGCACATCGTACGAAATAATGCTGCCCATGGAGTGGGCAATAAGCATTATGTCAGCATCCTTATTGCCTATAATACGTTCTTTGAGCTCATCTTTAAGTACTTTGAATGCAAGTTCTTTTTTTGTTTTTTTACGATTTAGTATTTCTTGTTGGTCATCATAATAAAAATTTAAGTCTTTCAATAATTTTTCAATTACCCAACCTGTTAGTTTATCTATGCCAAGTTTATTTAGGGCTGCACCAGTTGCTTCTAGTACACGACTTTTAATTTTATCTGGCCAAACATCTTTATAGGATTTTAATGCCTTCTTTTCGGCTTTTAGATAAGGTTCGTTATTATAGAGTTTATCAAAATAGAAATTATCATCTTCGTGTATGGGGTATTTATAAAGTAAATCCGCCCAATGTACCATTTCAAATTTGAAGAATGGAATAGTATCTGAAACATTTGCTAATCCTTCTTTTATAGAACCGTTCCACCATTTTTTTAAAAGGGCTTTATCGGATTTATTGGCTAAGCCATGAATACCAATTATTAGTTTGGTCATAATAGTATATTTTATATTATTATTATACAATTCTACTTTACATACAATTCTCCCACAATACCTAAGTTTAGGTATATTTCTTATTTTCAATTAGTTAACTAATTTCCAAATACCGCTTCGGGTTGGTCTCCGCTATTTGGGTAAACAGTTCTGACCCTAATCGGCTCCTAATTTTAATCGCCATTGCTCGCTCTTGCGATTTTACGCGCTCCATCATATAATAATCGGAGCCAAAGAGTATGCGCTCTCGTACTTTTTTATTTTCGAGTAATACCAAGAGCAAATCCATATAACTATCTTTTTGAAAAAGGGTGGAGGAGATGTCGGTATAGATATTATCGTGTTTTTGTATTAAGTCTAATATCACCGAAAGCCAGGACTTGCTTTCTTCGGGGTCGCCCAGGTGCCAGGAGTGTTCCAGGTATTTATCCCACTCTCCATCTCCGCCAAAATGTGCCAGGCAAATGTTTAAGTTAGGATATTGGGTGGCAATGGAGTCGTAATTGGCTGGGTCGGTATAAATATCAGAAAAATGCTTGGCTTTCATTTTAACTACGGGTCTGCCAAGTGGGTTGGGTTCTTGGAGCATAGCATCTGTTACTTTTTTAATACTTACGCCCCCACGGGAGCAATGAGCCATAATAGGCAGGTTGTTTTCTTCGGCATATTTATAAATGGGCGTAAGTCTTGCATCATTGGGGTAATATCCCATAGGAGGGTAAAGCTTAATGCCTTTAAATTGCTTGCTGCTGTGTAGTTCCATAACCATTTCATACACAAGTTCTCTACGAGGATCAACGCCAATAAAGGGGATGCAGGCATTATCGGTAGCTGCTATTTGGGCAAGTTCTTCGTGTTGCTGTTCAAGAGATACAGGTATTTTGTCGGCCAGCATAAAGGCCATGTCCATAGGAAGTACAATAAATTTGGTTTGGTCGGTTTGGCCTTGGGGGTAATAGCCTTTAAGTTTTTTAAATACGGCTGCTTGAGAGCCAAGAAGAGAGACCTCAAAAAAGTTGATATAGCGGTCTATGAGATCCCGATCGGTAAAAGGAAAAAGTCTTCTGGCAAATTGTCTAACGCCTTTTTTTCTTACTAACCAAGTGGCAATGCGAGGAATAAATTTACGAGGCACATGGTTTATGGTAAACGTGTGCGTGTGGCAGTTATAAATTATCATAGCGGTTGCAGTTTAGGGCTAATTTTAAATTTATCTATCTCGTATATATGCTCTTTCTATTCTACCTATATAATAACTTTTAGTTTTAAAAAATGAAGTAATGAAAAATGCTGTTCGATTAGCGTTTTAGCTAGCCAAAGCAGTAGGCAAGTTTTGGTTCATTGACGTTTGTCGTGGTATAATTAGTGCATGACCTGTTAAAAGCCAAGTCACATTTAATTCAGGGTATTTTAACAGTATGTTATTTAATATTTTACTACTAATAGATCCTCGTCTTTTAAATTGATTGTTTATGTAGCCATTAGAAACACCTATATTTTGCTCAAATTGTTTATAACTAACTTCAATTGTTCTAATAAAGAGAACCAATCTATCAATGGCCAATATTGTTTCGTTACTATTATTATTGTCTGTTTTATTCATAATTAACTTGCTATAGATTTATTAAATTGACTTACCCACTCACCTGCAGAAGCAGTATTAGAAAAAATAGCAGCGTTAATGCCCTGTTTTCTAAGATCTTTTACAAGCTCATTGGTTAAATATGTGCTAATAATATCTTCTGAAATAATAAATGCTTTACATTTCATTCCCTGAGATTTTAGTGCAGGGTAATATTCGGTATTCAAATATTCAAACACATTTTTAAATGAGCCCTGGAGCCTTCTAAAGTCTGCAATGGAACTAGCAACATGGTTTTTCTTACTAAATTCTATCACTGCTTTTAATTGCTGTATTAGTAACTCTTTTTTAGCGAAACCCCGTTCATTATAGGTTATATTCCGGCTCTCGGGGTCATATTCAATGGTGGATA
>JAMOMJ010000172.1 GCA_027067135.1 Cyclobacteriaceae bacterium | reverse complement strand
CAAAACAGATTTATTAAATCTATTAAATAACTAACTTTAAGAGAATATATCGCAGCTGTAGGAACTATAATTATTAGGCTAATTAAAACACCAAATAAATGCTAAAACTCTTTAACTTATTAGATTATGGTAGCAGCAATATATATCAAAAAGAAAAGCAGACGAATAAATAGAACGTTCCTTTTTTTATCCGTTTTCTTATTAGCACCCTCACTACTAACAGCTCAAAACCCTTCAATAACGGTTAATGCCGAAAACACTATTAAACCTGTGCAAGTTAAGTTTGGTACAGGTGTTGGTTCAATGCACCGAGGCCCGGGCTGGCCACCGGTTGATTTAGCCGAACCCGCTTTGCTTACTTTATTTAATGAAGTTAAACCTGCTTTCATTAACCTGTCATATACTATGTCGCCCAATTCAGTGGAACATGTAATTGGCCTGCCCTTTTATCCTGAAAGTACCGGTGAATTTTCGCAACGGCTGTCTTATATAGAAATTATTGAAAAAATGGGCATCAACAGCAGCAGTACCGGAGCAAATGGCGATTTATATGCCTTGTTTACTTCTACTGATACCTTGCCCGAATTACCGGTAATTATCAATGGTGTAAATTATTATACCTATAAAGAACTAAACAGCCGACCACCGCACAAAAACTATGATGATTTATTGCAATTTTTTGAAAAACTGGATTCTCCTCCTGAAATATTTATCAGGGTGCCCACGGTATTTATGACCTATATTGACGACCCTTTTCCACATACCGGTAATACAAGAGCAGAAATCAGTGTTGACCTGGATCCTCAATCCGGAGCAGACCTTGTACATTATTTAAATGACCCTGCCACCACTACACTGGGCAAATTACGCTCAGATAACGGCCACCCTGAACCTTATAATGTTAAATATTTTATGCTGGGCAACGAAATCTGGTGGCCCCATGTTGATTATGGGCTTTCCATAGAACGGGTTGTAAGCCAAACCAATGCCTTTGCTCAAGCTATGAAAACAGCCGACCCCACCATTAATATTGTTTTCAATCCGGCTAACGATGCTTTCCCTGAGAGCCTTCTGAGAACATCAGACCCCTATTATGGCCCAATTATTCAGAAGCTGAAAAATTTTAACAACGTAGTAATTCCACAAATAAAAGACCATATAGATGCCATAGAGTTTTTTCAATACGGTTTAGCAGTTGGCGATGGTACTGAGCTTCCTCCGCTTGACACCGAAGGCTGGAAATTATCTATGGGACTAACAAATGTCAATGACCAGTATAATAATGCAGCTATGCACCGAAATATAGCCGAACAATTTGGAGCTAATACCCCCATGATTATGGGCGAATTTAGCGGGCCCTCTGCACGTTTAGGTGGTGCTATTTATGATGTCGATTATATGATTTACCTTATTAATAACAACTACGATGTATTTGTGGCTAATTGGAATGCAGGCCTGATCGAACCAAATTATTACGGACTCATTAAACAAGATATTTTTAACGCAAGCCCTCCTGTAAGAAGGCCTAATTTCTATGCTTTAAAAATGTTTACTAACTATTTTGGAGACGAAATTATTGAATCGGTTATTACAAATTCGCCCACTTTCGACACAAAGCTTTTGGATACTCAAGAGTTTTTGGTTTACCCTGCTACACAGGGCATTTCCGTCTTAAACTGTATTGCTACCACTAAAAATGATAAACTCTACTTAATGGTTATCAATAAAGACCTGGACAGCGATACTCAAACAGATATTGCACTCAGTGGTTTTACTCCGGCAGGTAACGCACAAGTATATACACTCAATGGCCCGTCAGTTGATGCCACGAATGAAAATGCTGCTGAGACCGTAAAAATTACAGAATCAACCATCAATAATGTATCTTCTTCTTTCTCCTATCCGTTCGAAAAGCATTCGGTTACGGTAATGGTATTTAATGGCACAATTACCTCGGTTGAGCAACCTGCCAATCAACTTAAGAACCAATACGGAATTTTAGGGAATTACCCCAATCCGTTTAGCACAAACACCACCATTGAATATAAACTTTCGAGCCAAGCCCATGTCAAATTACGCATTTATGATATTTTTGGGCGTGAAATTATAACACTAACAGACGAAAAGAAGATGCCGGGGCAACATTCAATAGTATGGCACGGACAGGACAGCTTTGGTAATGCTGTATCGGGCAGTATTTATTTTTTGCAAATAAGCATAGGTGATTTTGTTCAAACAAAACGGCTGATGGTGATAAAATAGTGAGTAGGACAACTGCAAATAATTCAAATGAAATGAAAATTTATTAATATATTGGCTTTGGCAACAGTAGAAAATAAATTATGCCTCATCAATGCTAAATAATAATAGAAATATTAAAATTACAAAGTACTCCTTTTGTATCATTTTAATCAGTGCTTTTTCTTATAAAACTGTTACGGCTCAAACAATAAGAAAACACCAAATAGGATTTCATCTTGGATTTGCACATTACGAAACAAAAGACAATTTAATTTCGCCTTTTATTTATTCAGGCAATAGAATCCCACTTCAATTATATTACAACTATGATGGATTAAAAAATCGCCATCGCGTAAATGTTTCGTACAACAAGGGCAAAATAGAAAATTCAATAAATAATTGGGCAGATGAGTGGGCTGCCGGTTTAAGGTACGATTACCATCGATATGCTTTGTCATTTTTAAATAATAAAGGTAAATTATTTATTGGTGGTATTTTCAATAATTCTTTTTCCTATCGAAACTATTATTTTCGATCGTACAGCCCATATCTAAAATACTATACAGATGTAAGTTTCTGGGATTTTATTTCTTCTATAAATCTATCATTTCTGGGCGAATACCAATTAAAAGAGAGGGACAGAATAGCATTGCAAATAATTGTACCGGTTTTTACAAATGTAATTCGCCCCG
>JAMOMJ010000171.1 GCA_027067135.1 Cyclobacteriaceae bacterium | reverse complement strand
AGTATCAGTTCATTGAATATCTTCATAGGATTCTTTTCTTACTAAAATAAGATAAATTCTGAATATTCAACACAACTTACTGATACATAATTTGTTAACCATTTATAGACAGGCTCTAACTAGGGTTCGTCTATAAACTGCCTCATCCAAGGTTTTGTGTATTCACAAACCTTTATTCAACACTATATTGGGCAGTGAAGACACAGCCCAAGGCGAACAAGCGGACTTTATGGGAAGACGCTAGTTAGGAAACTTATATGCTAGAAGTTAAGTTGCTTATAACTTGACCTACTGCCTTATTTTCTGACAGCATTCCTTAGGAACTCAGGTTTATACTATTGTTAAACGAATGGTCTTTTTTGTTCCTTTTGAAGAAAATTAAATTTCAATCCTCAACCCTGCCATAAAATGAGTGCCCGCCTGCGGGTAGTAGAAATTTTCGCGAACATCATTTCCACCTCCTTGATAGCCCCAAGTGTAGCCATTGGCTTCGTACATTTTGTTAAACAAATTATAAACGGCCACGTTAAACGAAATTCGTTTCATTCCTAAGGCGGTTAATCCATAAGAAGCACGAGCATCACTAATATAATAGGCATCTATTTTTCGATTTTCGTCTGTAGTATTGTCTAAGTATTGTTTACCTACATATTTATGAATCCATGCAATTTCTAAATCTTCTAGTGGATGGAAAACAATAGTAGCTCCAGCTGTTACATTCGGGCTAAAGGCTATTTGAGTATTGGTGTGGTTAATAGATACAGGCATAGCGGGGTCAAACTCCCAGTTGTTGCCTGAATCATATACAATCTCATCAAAGCTTTGGATGATGTTGCGACTAATAGTGGCATTGGCTTGAATATCAAATAATGAATTTATTTTAACTCCAGTCTCCAACTCAATTCCCATTCGGTAACTCTTATCTACATTGGTTCTTAAAGATGCACCCACATCGTTTAGTTCACCAGTTAACACCAATTGGTTTGTATAATCCATTAAGTAATAATTAGTTTGCAACCATAACTTCTCAGTTCTTTTTTTATACCCAACTTCTAAGTTTCTGAGCGTTTCGGGCAAGGGGGTTACATCCAGTGGAGCATCTATAAAATCGTTTCTGTTTGGCTCCTTATTGCCAACACCAAACGAAGCATATACACTTGAATTAGCTGTTAGCTGATAGCTGGCTCCAACCTTGGGGTTAAAAAAATTAAAATCGTAATCTTGGTTAATTACTTGCCTGTCATTATCTATTCCTTGCAAGGTGTAGCCCACTTTTCGATATTGTAAATCTGCAAATAAGGATAAGTTAGATATTGGTTCCCAAATCATCTTCCCATAAATTGTAAAGTCAGTTTTAAGGCCATTATTATCATAATATCGATCACGAATAGAAGAGTTTCCTGCAAATTCAGACCAAATTATTTCTCCAAAATGATCTCCATCGTATTGGTTCCAAGCACCACCAACCAATACATTAAGTGTATTTGAAGGGGTATAATCCAAAGAGAATGTAATACCATAAAAATCATTATCCAGCCACCTTCTTCTTATTAAATCAGTTGAAAAAATGGTGTCTGAACCAATGATTGGTCGATCAAACCCATACTCGTCCAAGTCTTGGTTTTTTTTATATTGTTCGTAATACCCCTGGCCTTTGGTGTAGTGCAGAGCCGTGTTTATAGTAAAACCTTTGATTACATCCCAGGCATAAAGTAATTGATAATGGGTTTGGGTATAATTATCCACTTGGTTATCATAGGTATAGAAATTATATGTCCTATCCGAGTTTAGCAAGTTATCAGCCTCTTCAGAGTCTAAGCCATTTCGGCTGATAAAGTCTAACATTCCCTGCTCATCATTCTTAACTCTAGCTTCCGGAGTGCCATACCACGATTGATACGTAACTTCTTTGCCAGAGAAGATGTTAAGTTTAAGCATAGTGTTTTTACCATAATACCCTCCTGATAAATAATAAGAAGTAAGATCAGAACTTGCCCTATCTAAATAGCCATCCGACACTATTTTAGAAACCCGGCCATCAATGGTGTATTTATCATTAAGTAAACCAGTACCTGCTACCAAGGTGTGTTTACGTGTGTTGAAGCTGCCAAAACTATTGTCTAGCATAGCATAAGGTTTAGCTTTTAAGGCAC
Source organism: Cyclobacteriaceae bacterium (assembly GCA_027067135.1). Taxonomy (GTDB): domain Bacteria; phylum Bacteroidota; class Bacteroidia; order Cytophagales; family Cyclobacteriaceae; genus JAKISE01. The sequence continues at coordinate 11,390 of JAMOMJ010000171.1, read as the reverse complement.
CTGTTTGAATGTTGATAGATGCTCCGAAAGCACCTGCTCCGTTGGTGGAAGTGCCAACGCCTCGTTGTACTTGTACTGATTCAACCGAGGAGGCAATGTCTGGTAAATCCACCCAATACACTCCTTGAGATTCGGAATCGTTATATGGGATTCCATTAAGGGTGACATTTACTCTTGTAGCATCACTGCCTCTAATTCTAATGCCTGTATAGCCCACACCGGCTCCAGCATCTGAGGTGGTTACTACTGAGGCTGTGCTTTCTAATAAGTAAGGAAAGTCCTTGCCATAGTTTTGTTTTTCTATGTCCTTTTTTTCAATGGTAGTAAAAGTTACAGGTGTTTTTTCTGATGCCCTTGTAGCTGTAATAACTACTTCATCGGTTAAGATGGAAGAGGGAATTAGAATAAAAGTTTTTAATTCTTCACTTGCATTTATCTTTTGTTCAAGAGGTTCATAGCCTAAATAATGAATTATAATGATGTATGTTTTGCGCTTTAAATTATTAAAAGCAAACTTCCCAAGTTCATTGCTTAAAGTGGCTTTTTTGGTGTTAGCCAACTGAACGGTAGCTCCAATTAAGGGCTCATTCGTTTCTTTATCAACAATTTTTCCATTGATTTTTGTTTGTGCAAATGTATTTGCACTTAGCAACAGTATTGCTGCTAGCATTAAATTTTTCATTTGTTTATGTACTCAATAGGTTAAACATAATTAGAGATAGGGGTCTCTAATCTTTCGTCTATCCAAACTTCCTACGGCCGCATTATCGGCATCAGGTTCATTGGGTATATTCTCAGCCTGTTATTTTCGGCACCCCCTAATAACACAAAGGTAAAAATAATAATGTGAACGTCATTCCTGCGAAGGCAGGAATCTGTTGAATTATCACAATTTATTTTCAATAACCTTAATGCCTATTTTAATTCTTTCATTTTCGCTACCCGAGATTTCGTGGTATGGAGTTTTTGATGAAATTAACTCATTTTTATACAATTCATACAATTCCTCTCTATCATTTGGATTTTCTCTCAATGGGTCTGGTTGCCAAGGTAAATCGGGAGCCATTAGTAGGTATAGATCTGGCAATCGGCTTTGGTATTGGTCAATAATAAATTGGTTGCAGTTACCATATTTATACTCCGACCATATTTTAATAACCTCTAAACTCGTATCATAAATGAGTAGTTTAGGATTTTTAGTAGCTGCTGAACCCTCTAGGGCAATTTGCCCTTTTGTAATTTCAAGCAAATCTTGCTGCACATAGTCTCTACCTAGTTTTGTTAAATAAGTTCTAGCATACTCTTCAACATAAATTGTTTTATAATAGGTAGCTAACGCCTTTGCAAGTGTTGACTTTCCTGTTGATTCTGGCCCGGTTATTACAATTTTAGGCATTTTCTTCTTTCATAGATTTTTTCCATTCCAAGTATCCTGAGAATGATAAAAAGATATACACAAAGTACAAAAATGAATAAAAATAGATGCCTTTATAAATGTAAATAATGGTTGCCAAAATATTAACTGCCAGCCAATAATACCAGTTTTCGAGTTTTTTACGTGTGGTTAGCCACATGCCCGTTACGCTTAAAATAGAAGTTGTGGCATCCCAATAAGGTAATGCTGCAGGTTCTAAATCCGTGAATAAATCTGGTAAGTGTTGCAGGAAATAACCAAAAGCTAAAATACCTACTCCAGAAGCCAAGAGTAGCAATATATTATCTTTTAACGTATGTGTTGAAACGGGTAATTCTTCTTTTTTGTTTTTTTTATTGTGCACCCAATAATACCAGCCATAAATATTGAGTATCAGAAAAAATATATGTAGGAAAAAATCGCCATACAGCCTTATTTTCCAAAAAATAACGAAAGAGATAAATACATAGATAATGCCGGCAGGCCAGGTGTAAATATTTTGTTTGATGAGCCACCAAACGGCCAATAATCCAAAAATAAGCCCTGCAAATTCCAGCAAATCCATATGCTTTGCATACTCGATAACTCCTTCTAAAAATTCATTCATATTTTATTTTCACTTTTCAGACTTCGTTTTTCATATTTTTTGTGGCTCTCACCATTTCAAATTTACCCGGAGGACCCTGCAATGACTCTACCATAAAGCCTACTTGTTTCAAATCTCTTTTTAATTGCCCTTTGGCCGAGTAGGTTACAAATACGCCATTCGGGTTAAGCATTTCAAAGCATTTCTCCATCAATTTATATTTCCACATATCTGGTTGTTTGCTTGGTGCAAATGCATCGTAGTAGATAATGTCAAATGTTGTATCAATCAAAACTTCCTGAAAAGAGGCCTTAATCTTATGAAGATTGAAATGAGAAGTAATAGCGATGGATTCTTCCCAAACACATCCGTGCAATTGTTTAAACACAGCCTGCTCGACTCCAATTTGCTCGGCATAATTCAACTTACTTGTTAACTCAGCATCAAGTGGATAGAGTTCAATACTTGTGTAGTCGATTTTTGTATTAAGTTGTTCCCCTTTTTGTAAGGTTAGCAATGCATTTAGACCAGTACCAAAACCCACTTCAAAAATGCTTAGTTTTTTTTTCTGGTTTTGAGCTGCCCAATAGTCTAAACCATTTTTTATAAATACATGGTTCGATTCCTGAATAGCTCCGTGACTTGAATGATAGGTCTCATCAAGTTCAGGCACTTCCAAGGAATGGGATCCGTCTTCGGTAATAATTAATCTAATTTCTCTCTTTTTAGCCACTTAACTATTAACTAAATAACCAATCACTCCTTCACAATCAACACATTCGCATAAGCCGCCACTCCATCCGTTCTACCTACAAAACCTAGTTTCTCAGAAGTAGTTGCTTTAATAGAGATGTCGTCTAAATCAATTCCCATTACATCGCTTAGTACTTTACACATGGCAGGAATATGAGGGTTTACTTTTGGAGCTTCCAAAGCAATGGTGCTATCTATATTGCCAATGGCATAGCCTTTCTCTCGAATTAACTTAACTACGTCTTTCAATAGTATTTTAGAATCAATGCCTTTGTAAGCAGCATCCTGATCAGAGAAATGATAGCCAATGTCACGCAAATTGGCAGCACCTAATAAGGCATCACAAATGGCATGGATAAGCACATCTGCATCAGAATGCCCAACTGCTCCTTTGGCGTGTTCAAGCTTAATTCCCCCTAACCAAAACTCTTTGCCTGCTTCTAATTTGTGTACATCATATCCAAACCCGGTACGTATTTTCATATTAATTCGGTTTTGCTTTATAGCACATAGTACTTGCATTCGATTCTTTTAAAATGGAGTTGGCCATTTTATTAATGTCATCCACACTTATTTGTTCCATAATAGACAGTTCTTTATTGGTTCTATCTAAATCATCCAAAATAAACCCATAAGCCAAATTCATAGCTCTATCTAGTAAATCAATATCTCCAAATGCATGCGAAGCAATGGCTTGATTTTTAGCTTTTTCTAAGTCGAGTTCTTCTACACCAGAGCTAAGAAATTTGGCAATTATTTGATCAATTTCTTTTTCGGCTTCCTCAAATTTACTTCCTTCCATTAATTTTCCGGAAATTACCAGTAATCCTGGGTCTGCCGAACCAAGCACATAGGCGGCAAGGTCTGTAAAAATAGGATTGTCTTCCACCAACTCCTTATATAATAAGGATGACTTGCCTCTACCAAGTACATCACTTAGCAAATCAGCGGTGTAATACTCCAGATGAGTCCGGCCTGGCATATGGTACACCTTATAAAAGGCATTTACTGGCACATTAGATTCAACTTCTAAATAACGTTTCTTTAACTGCTTAGGTTCAATTTTAGAGTTTCTTATTATTTTATTTCCTTTGGGAATTTCTCCAAACCATTTATTGGCCAATTCAAACCCTTTCTCAACCGTAATATTACCAGCCAACACCAAAATGGCATTATTAGGGATGTAATAAGTGTTAAAAAAAGCCCGAACATCTTCCATCTTAGCTTCTTCGATTTGCTTAATATTTTTGCCAATCGTTGGCCATTGATAAGAGTGCTTTTTGTAGGCTAAAGCTCTAAGTTTATGCCACACATCACCATAAGGCTGGTTGAGGTAACGCTGTTTAAATTCTTCAATAACTACTTTTCGTTGTACTTCTAACCCTTTTTCATTAAAAGCAAGGCCTAGCATTCGGTCAGACTCTAACCATAAACCAGTTTCAATGTTCTCTGCGGGAACGGTAAGGTAATAATTTGTGTAATCAGGGGTAGTAAAGGCATTATTTTCGCCACCCGCTTTTTGCAAAGGCTCATCATACGAAGGAATATTAACGGAACCACTAAACATCAAATGTTCGAATAAATGCGCAAATCCAGTTTTGTCAGGTGTTTCATCTCTGGAACCCACCTTGTAAGCCACATTTACCACTACTACTGATGAAGCTGGGTCTGGATGCACCACTACTTGAAGCCCATTTTTTAAAACTGTATGTTCGTATTTTATCATATTAAAGGAAGAAACTCAAAAGTATTTTTTAAGAACAAGAAATCAGCAGATAAACCAATTAAGTTTTCATTGAAACGTTTGTCATTCATCAATTCCCAAATCACCTTTGCCTAAGGAATTAATTTCATATTTTACATTTCGTGTTTCATATTTCCAATTATGTCTAGGATAAAATTTAATAGAGGCAAGTACACCAATAAAAAGCTTCTAACTATTTATAAAGCACTTATTACTCCCCGGTTAATAGAAGAGAAAATGTTGATACTTCTGCGGCAGGGGAAGATATCTAAGTGGTTTTCGGGTATTGGGCAAGAGGCCATTTCTGTGGGAGCTACGTTGGCACTTAAAAAGGAAGAGTATATTTTGCCGATGCACCGTAATTTGGGCGTGTTTACTTCACGCGATATTCCATTAAATAGGTTATTTGCTCAGTTTCAGGGTAAATTATCTGGATTTACCAATGGGCGTGATCGTTCCTTTCACTTTGGAACCAATGAATTCAATATTGTGGGAATGATTTCTCATTTAGGACCTCAATTGGCTGTGGCCGATGGAATTGCCCTATCTGATTTAATTGGGAATAAGAATAATGCTACACTCGTATTTACGGGTGATGGCGGAGCCAGTGAAGGTGATTTTCATGAAGCCCTAAATGTGGCAGCGGTATGGAACCTTCCGGTCATTTTTATGATTGAAAATAATGGTTATGGATTGTCAACCCCGAGCAGCCAGCAATTCAAATTCAAGAATTTTATAGATAAGGGGCCTGGTTATGGTATAGAAGCACATCAAATTGATGGCAATAATGTGTTAGAAGTGTATTCTACCATCGAAAGACTATCTAAGCAATTACGGAGAAGCCCTCGCCCGGTAATTGTAGAGGCAATGACGTTTAGAATGCGTGGACATGAAGAAGCTTCGGGTACGAAATATGTACCTAAAGATTTGATGGAATTTTGGGCAACCAAAGACCCAATTAGTAATTACGAAAATTACTTGCTTGATAAAGGTGTTCTTACTCCTGAACTAGTGGAGGAATATAAATCAGAAATTAAAGGGGGCATAAATAGTGGATTGGAAACAGCCTATGCAGAACCTATCCCTGAAGCAAATACAGAAAAAGAAGTAGCTGATGTGTTTGCTCCTTTCGAACAAGAAGTAATACAGCCTTCTACAGATTCCACTTCAGAAAAGAGATATGTAGATGCCATTTCTGATGGATTGCGCCAATCATTGGAGAAATATAACGATTTGGTATTTATGGGGCAGGATATCGCTGATTATGGTGGTGTATTTAAAGTTTCTGAAGGTTTCTTAGCCCAATTTGGTGCTGATAGAATTCGAAATACACCTATTTGTGAATCTGCTTTGTTTGGTATGGGCTTAGGTTTATCCATTAAAGGCCGTAAGTCCGTTATTGAAATGCAATTTGCGGATTTTGTTACTTCTGGCTTTAATCAAGTGGTAAATAACTTAGCTAAATCGCACTATCGTTGGGGGCAAAATGCTGATGTTGTTGTTCGTATGCCTACAGGTGCAGGGGTGGCTGCTGGGCCATACCATTCTCAAAGTAACGAGGCTTGGTTTTTTCATACACCTGGATTAAAAATTGTTTATCCTTCAAACCCGTACGATGCTAAAGGTCTGTTGGCTGCTACCATTGAGGATCCTAATCCAGTAATGTTTTTCGAACATAAGGTAATGTACCGATCGGTAGCAGATGTTATTCCAGATGATTATTATACGGTAGAAATCGGAAAAGCTAAATTGGAAATTGAAGGGGGTGATGTTTCCATCATTACTTACGGAATGGGAGTTCATTGGGCTAAAGAGTTAGCTTCAACAATGTCTGACATATCCCTTGATATCCTTGATTTAAGAACATTAATGCCTTGGGATAAAGAGGCTGTTCGAGCCACAGTTGAAAAAACAGGAAGAGTTCTGGTACTTCACGAAGATTCTTTAACAGGAGGTGTTGGGGCTGAAATTGCTGCTTGGATTAGCGAAAACTGCTTTATGAATTTAGATGCTCCTGTTACAAGGGTTGCAAGTCTTGATACACCAATTCCATTTATAAATACCTTGGAAGACAACTTTTTGGCAAAAGCTCGTTTAAAAGAAAAACTACAAGGTTTGTTGGATTTTTAGTAATTTGGCAGGTTGAAGGTTAAATTGCCTTTGGTTTAAATTAATTTATGTCGGTAACTCAAAAGCTTTTAGTAGGTTTAATTCTTTCCATACTCATTGGTATTGGCCAGCAAAGCTATGCGCAAATTGATTCAAGAAACCAGGAAAAACCAGCCAAACAACAAGCAACCTCTCCTAAAAAAACGAAAAAAATAAAAAAGAGTAGGAAGGAGCGTAAACAAGCTAAGGGCAAGAAAATCTATTCAAATAAAAAGCAAGTTAGAAACTCTAAAAAATCTTTTAAAAAAGGAGGAGACAAAGGTTATAAAGGGGATATTTCTGGAAGAAAAGTAAAGAAAACAAAGACTACTCCTCGAAAAACATACGCTCGTCCTCAACCTGACCCGTATGCTGGCAGAAGAATTAGAACTGAAAAAGATAGAGCAGGGCCACCTTCTAGAAAAGTAAAAACGGCAACAAAAAAAGGAGAAGTCGCAAGAACTGGAGATATCTCAGGTAGAAAACGAATAAGGCAACGATCGGTTTCTACTAATCCTAAGCCAGTACACCCTCAGCCCAACCCTTACCAGGGTGTGAAAAGAAGAACTGAAAAAGACAGAGCTTATAGCAATAAGAAAAAAATACAAAGTATTCGGTCTGTTTCTAGGCCATCAGAAACTAGAAAGAAAAAATCGACTACTAGAGTTGTAACAGCAACTGCACCACATGTTGTAAAGCGAAAAAAAAATGTGTACCGCAACCATGAGCAGCGGAAAGGGGAGAAAGCTTCCACTAAAGATATTGCAGGCAAAAAATTAAGAACGAAAAACCATAAAAGCCCTAGACCGTCAGGTGGAGGAAGAGCAATGGCTAATCCTCAAACTAGAAGTGATAAAACGAAAAGCGGGGAAAGGTTTAAAAAACATAAATTTCAATCAGGTGGAGCTAGGTCTATTTCGCATACGAGTGAAAGAAACGGTGGAGGCCAGCCGATGAAAAATCAACGAAACATGAAAAATTTTAGCTCTGCAAAGGCTAAATCAGTTGTGCGAGCAAAACCAACACGATCATACGGTAGTAGAAAGAAGGGCAACGGGGAGGCTGCAATTTTTGGAGCTTATAAAGCGAAAAAAGTAAGGTCTGTTACAAAAAAATCTGAAGCTAAGCCTGGAAAAAGAAAGCCAAGTGCTCCGAGTATTTCTGGTGGCAGAATTTTTTCTAATAAAAAAGTACATCCATATAGAGGGAAAGACAGAAGGTTTAGTGGAGAGCACTCTAGCAATAAAGATATTGCAGGTAAATCACTACGAACAAAAAATTTCAGATCTAGACGTCCAAACTATAGTACTGTTGGGTCTATGAATTACCGAAGTGCAAGCGCTTCTCCTTCGAATAAAAGATATAATTCCAATAAAGCCAAAAGTATCTCAGGCAAATCTTTTAATAATAGAGGTAGATCGGTAACTAAAAGAACCATCGGTGCTGGAGTCGGAATTTTTGCAGGTAAATCTAAAAGCCAAAAGCCAATAAAAGGAGGAGGGAGTATTTCAAGAAGATGGAATAATAATGGAAATCCACTTATACGAAAAGATGGCGATATGGGTGTTGGTCAGTTTGCTGGAAACATAAAGTACCAGAAAACAGCTAAAGGTGGAGGAAGTGTTTCAAAGAGGTGGAATAATAATGGCAATCCTCTAATTAGAAAGGGAGGCGACAACGGTATTGGTAGATTTGCTGGAAATATGAAATACCAGAAAATTGATAAGGGAGGTGGCTCTATTTCAAAACGATGGAATAATAATGGTAACCCATTAATGAAGAAAGATAGAGGGGATGGTACCGTAGTTGCAACAACTTATCGTGGCAATGTTTTTCCTAGAGGGATGTCTAACCCCAATATTGGTTCCTTTTCAGGCAGTATAAAGCAAAAGAAAATAGCTAAAGGAGGTGGTTCTATTTCAAAACGATGGAATAATAATGGCAACCCTTTAATGAAAAAAGATAGAGGAGATGGTACTGCTGTTTCAACAACATATCGGGGAAACATTTTTCCACGAGGGATGAACAATCCTAATATTGGTAGTTATCAAGGAAATATAAAAACTAAAAAAAGGAGTGCAAAAGGATACCCTACTCAGGATTTTATAGGTAATGTTAGAGTTGTGAGTAAAAAACCACCGCGAGCACCTGGCACAGAATATGGTTCTACAAAAAAAATAGCTGGGATTAAAATTGGTGCAGGAGCAGGTTTAATGCAACCTGTAGCTAACAAAAGGAATAAAGATATTAATACGTTAACGGCTAAAGTTAAAGAAAGAGAAAAGTCTAAATCTGATGGTACTACACTTGGTGAGAAAAAAGCATTTTCGTTTGTAACCATTGGCAATCCCACTAAAAGTGGATTGGTCTATCAAAGAAAGAGACTAAAAGTTAACAAAGATTTGCCAGAGGGCTTAAGTCGCAATCAAAAGAAAAGGACTGAGGCTGTTTCAGGAACCAAGCGAGGAACAGATTGGGCGCTCAGTTTTTGGTCGTTTGGCAGTCCAACCCACATGGGGTTAAAACCAGAGCATGTAAAAGCAAAAGGGAAAATGCATCCGAGTACAGGGTATAGCTATTCAAAAACCAATGCAGCTGAAACAAAGGGTAAATCTGTAAGTATTAAATTAATGTGGGCAAAATTATTTAAGAAAAATGCAGGTACTCCTGAGCCTGATAAAGAATATTCTCATAAGCTAAAATATGATAAGAATGAACGCGAAATTTGGGAAACAGAAGATCGTGAAGATTGGTATAAAAATTAATTATTGTCAAACTCCTAACCATATTTAGTATTTTTACGTTTGTAAAGCTTTCAACAAAATCTATTTTGAGTAAAACTCTAGTCATACTTGTTATTCTTTTTATGTCCACCCCTGTTGTGGCACAAAACAGTAATAATGACTATACGATTGAAAATACTTGGGGTATTACTAAGAATACGGCAAGTGGTTTAATTGGAGGTATCGTTTTTAAGAAAAGTGTTAGAAATACATCGGGCAGTTTTACAACTTACGGACTCGAACTTGTTAACTTCAAACACCCTGCTCAATTAAAGTGGGTTACAGGTACTGGCAATTCTTTTATATTAGGAAAAGTAAACCATTTATTTGCTATTCGAGGTCAATATGGAAGAGATTATGTACTGTTTCAAAAGGCACCTCAACAAGGAGTTCAGATAACCTTAAATCTAGCTGTAGGCCCTTCAATAGGCTTAGAATCCCCTTACTACATAGAGTATCAACAAGCCATGCGCGTCCCATACGATCCTAGCATTCATTCATTTGAAGATATTACAGGAAGAGGATTTATTTTTCAAGGATTGTTTCAATCAAACATTATTATCGGTGCCAATATTAAAACATCTCTTAGCTTCGAATTTGGTTCCCTTAAGTCCAGTGTATCAGGTTTTGAGGCAGGATTTTTATTAGATGCTTATGCACGTAAAATTAATATGATGGCTACCTCAGGCAACTATGCAGTTTGGCCAACAGCATTTATTGCACTTTTTTATGGTTCTAGAAAGTAGCTTTATATAGCTTCTTGTTACTTTTGCCTTTTCAAGATTATTATGCAATGGAAAGTGTTATCTCAAAACAGCCTAGAAAGAAAAAACCAGATTGGTTACGTGTAAAATTACCAGTTGGTAAGGAGTATGCCGAGGTTAGAAAACTAGTTGATAAGCATAAACTAAACACCATTTGTGAAAGCGGCAATTGTCCTAATATGGGTGAATGCTGGGGTGCAGGCACTGCTACCTTTATGATATTAGGTAATGTTTGTACTAGAAGCTGTACTTTTTGTGCAGTAGCAACGGGTCGCCCACCTGAGTACGATATTGATGAACCCAAAAGAGTTGCCGAGGCGATTCATAATATGAGAGTAAAGCATGCAGTGCTCACTTCTGTTAATAGGGATGAATTGAAGGATAAAGGTGCTGAGATTTGGTATCAAACAGTTGTGGAAACAAAAAAGCTAAGCCCTGAAATTACAATTGAAACATTAATTCCAGATGTTAAAACAAAATGGGATGCGCTGTATCGTATGATAGAAGGTGGGCAGGAAGTGATTTCTCATAATGTAGAAACTGTTAAAGAATTATATAGGAGAGTTCGCCCTCAAGCAAAATATGACAGAAGTATGGAGCAGCTTAAACGTATTCATGATGTTGGCAGAAGAACCAAGTCAGGCATTATGCTTGGTTTAGGAGAAAAAGATGAGCAAGTTTTTGAAGCAATGGATGACTATGCTAAAGTGGGATTAAATATTCTAACCTTAGGTCAATACCTCCAACCAACTAAACTGCATATTGAGGTTGCTGAATTTGTGCACCCTGATAAATTTGCTATGTTTAAGGAAGAAGGACTAAAACGTGGTATAACTTATGTGGAATCATCTCCACTAGTTCGTTCAAGCTACCACGCAGAGCGGCATGTGAATGTTCCTATTAATTAACCATTTTCTCTTCATGCCTAGGTTCGTGTCCTCACGAACCTATTACAGGTGCTATTTGGCTATCCAACCCACTACAACTTAGGCTGTTTGTTAATATCCGCAAAATATTTACAATTACTTCAGTTTAAACCATTGTTAATTATGTTAGAAGTTTTATCTTTGCAGTCCCTTAGAAAGTGGGGGGGTACTGAATGCTTGAGATTGATTGAAAGGTGTTCAAAAAATAAAATAAATTAATTTTCTTTTTAGCTTGTGTTTAAAAATAAAGGTTTTATTTTTGCACTCGCTTT
>JAMOMJ010000170.1 GCA_027067135.1 Cyclobacteriaceae bacterium | reverse complement strand
AAAATGTGCTGATGGTGCTCTATCCTTTGTTCGAATAGTCCATCCATCATTCTCTTGAACAATGTCCTTTTTACCAAGGTTAATCATAGGTTCAATCGCAATTACCATCCCCTCTTTAAGCTTAGCTCCTCTACCCCTTTTGCCATAATTAGGTACCTCAGGGCTTTCGTGTAAGCTTTCACCAACTCCATGACCAACCAACTCTCTCACAACAGTGTATCCGTAACCTTCCACAAAATTCTGGATGGCAAAACCGATATCACCTGTTCTATTTCCAACAACAGCCTTTTCAATTCCTTTATAAAGCGACTCTTTTGTCACTTTAAGTAATTCTAACACTTCTTCCGTTACGTTACCCACTGCATATGTATAAGCTGAATCACTGTGAAATCCTTTATAAAAAACTCCGCAATCTATGCTTAACACATCACCATCCTTTAACTCCGTATCGCTAGGAAACCCATGAACAACTTGCTCATTAGGACTTACACACAAAGTGTAAGGAAATCCGTTATAATTTTTAAACGAGGGAACCCCTCCGTTATCTCTAATAAACTCTTCAGCTAGCTTATCCAGCTTGTTTGTGTTAACTCCTGGTTCTATCAATTTGGCAATTTCGCCATGTGCTCTACCCAGAATATCAGCACTTTCTTTTATTAACTCAATCTCCTCGTTAGATTTATAATGAACCATTATAAATACTAGGCAACAGCAGCTTGAGATCTACCTTTCACTCTACCAGATTTCATCATACCTTCATAATGTCTCATTAACAGATAGCTTTCTATTTGCTGTAATGTATCGAGAATTACCCCAACCATAATTAATAATGAAGTACCACCATAAAACTGAGCAAAGCCCATACTTACACCAGCCATACCTGCAAATGCGGGTAATATAGCAACCAATGCTAAAAAGATAGAACCTGGTAAGGTTACTTTAGTTAAAATATCATCTATAAACTCAGAAGTTTGTTTTCCTGGCTTAATACCAGGCACAAAACCTCCGTTACGTTTTAAATCTTCAGCAATTTGGTTAGGGTTAACCGTAATTGCAGTATAGAAAAATGTAAATATTAAAATCATTATAGCAAATAACCCATTATACTGCCAAGACCTTGGGTCTGAAAATGCAGTGCCTACATAGGCGGCAATATCACTATCATTTGCCCAAATATTTGCAATCATTGGTGGTATAAACATTAATGCTTGTGCAAAAATAATTGGCATAACACCAGCTGAATTCACTTTTAATGGAATGTACTGGCGTTGACCGCCATACACTTTATTACCTATGACCTGCTTTGCATATTGTACAGGTATTTGTCGTGTGGCTTGTGTAAAGGCAACAACCGCCATTACAACAAAGAACAACGCAACCATTTCTAACACAAGAACAAGTGCACCACTCATTCCTCTTGCTACAATCTCACTTACTAAGTACCCTGGTAGTCGTGAAATAATACCAATCATAATCAGCATTGAGATACCATTACCGATTCCTTTATCGGTAATTTTTTCTCCCAGCCACATAGTAAACATTGTACCTGCAACTAGTACAATCATTGCACTTATTCTAAAGAAATAGGGATCGATTACAATAGCTTCAGCAGGAACTGTTGTTGCTAAATAACCAATTGATTGTGCTAATGTGATAGCAATAGTTAATACTCTTGTAATTTGATTTATCTTATTACGTCCAGATTCTCCATCTTTTTGAAGTTTTTGGAAGTAAGGCACTGCCATACCAAGTAATTGAATTACAATGGAAGCAGAGATGTAAGGCATAATACCTAAAGCAAAAATAGATGCTCTAGAAAAAGCTCCACCTAAAAACGTATTTAACAACCCAAAAATACCTTGTGCCTCTGGCTGAACTGCAGCCAAAATAACAGGATCTATACCTGGTAAAACTACATAAGAACCCAACCTGAAGATTATTAAAAACCCAATGGTATTTAATATTCTAACCCTAAGGTCTTCAATTGAGAAAATATGCTTTATGGTTGTAAAAAATCGTTTCATATATCTAAACTGTTTCTGCTTTTCCACCAGCTGCTTCAATTGCTTTAGCAGCCGATGCAGAAAATTTATGTACAGTTACTTCAAGCTTTGCTTTTAATTCTCCTCTACCCAACACTTTAACATTGTCGTTTTTATTTGCCAATCCATTAGCAATTAAAAATTCGATATCTATTTTTTTAGCTTTTGCTTTATCTGCTAACTCTTGTAACGTATCAAGGTTAATCGCTCTGTACTCTACTCTATTAGGGTTCGTAAAACCAAACTTAGGTAAACGTCTTTGCAAAGGCATTTGACCACCTTCGAACCCTAATTTACGTGAGTAACCAGACCTAGATTGTGCACCATTATGACCACGTGTAGAAGTACCTCCTCTGCCAGAACCTTGACCACGACCAACTCGCTTACTATTTTTTATAGACCCTTCTGCGGGTTTTAATGTATGTAATTTCATCTCTATAGCTCCTTTACTGATACTAAATGGCTTACTTTCTTTACCATACCGGCAATTTGAGGAGTAAATTCCACTTCTACCGATTTATCTATCTTCCCTAATCCTAAAGCTTTAATAGTAAGCTTTTGATTGTTAGGGCGTTTGATAGTACTTTTAACTTGAGAAATTTTAACTTTAGCCATTTTTCTTATCCGTTAAAAACTGTTTCTAATGTAACTCCTCTTTGTTGTGCTACCGTGTAAGCATCTCTCATTTGCATTAATGCATCAAAAGTTGCTTTAACCACGTTATGAGGGTTTGAAGATCCTTTAGACTTTGCTAATACATCTTTAACACCAGCATTTTCAAGTACTGCTCTCATAGCACCACCAGCAATTACTCCTGTACCAGGAGAAGCAGGCTTTAATAATACCAAACCACCACTGTATTTACCAATAGCATCGTGAGGTACTGTATTTCTAAACAAAG
>JAMOMJ010000169.1 GCA_027067135.1 Cyclobacteriaceae bacterium | reverse complement strand
AAACTGTTTATTTTGCCATCCATTTACATCATCGTAAACGGCCATACGCGGAAACCACTGTGCTATGGTAAACAGGTAGTTATCATCTTTAGGAAAATACTCATATCCACCTCGGCCACCCATGCTCATGCGGTCATTAATATTGTACCACCAATCAATCGAAAACGATACCGATTTTCCCGATTTTAGTGCTTCAGGCAAGTTAAGTCGCATCATGGTGTGATTAACCACATAATCCATATCATCTCCATTTGCATCTTTTACAGCCGTTAGCTTAAAGCCTCCATCGTACTCATAATCGTAAAGTACATATTGTTGTAATATTTTGCCCGAAATAGAGTCGGAGCGCAATTGTGATGATGCTACTTGAGGTGTTTGAGAGTTTTTAGCTCTCATGTTTTGGTCTAGTTGAATCCATAAATAATTTAAGTTATCAGGAGAGTTATTATAATAAGTAATGGTTTCGGAACCGGTGATGGTTTGCTTATCTTCATTTAAAGACACCTTAATTTTATAATCTGCCTTTTGTTGCCAGTAGGCTTCACCCGGGGCACCAGAGGCAGTTCGGTATATATTGGGTGTAGGTAAGGTGGTGCCTAATTGTTCAAATTTACCTTGCCAACTCGATTTCTCTTGCGCATAACCCAAGAAGGAAATGGATAACAATGTAATTAATAGGGTTGCTCGTTTCATTATGTATTAAATTTATGTATTACCAAAATTTTGTTTCTATCATTAAAGTGGTAGCAATGGCTGCTACACCAGAAGAAACCACCAATTTCCAATCTCTGCGTGATATGCCAATTATATCTACAAATAAAAAGGAAAGTACCATAAAAGACAGTACAATTATTATCTGCCCTACTTCTAACCCTACATTAAACGCCAAAAGCTGAGTAAATATAGTGGTGTCGTTACCTAAAAGGCTTCGTAAGTAATTCGAAAACCCCATCCCGTGAATTAAACCAAAAAACAAAGCAAGCCAGTAGTTTAATTGGATTTTTTTAGTGCTTTGTTCCGCTCTCTTTCTTAATAAATTAGCCAATGCTGTTAGAAAAATAGTTACGGGAATTAAAAATTCTATTAAATCGGAGTTGAACTTAATAACGTGTAAAGTAGCCAGGGCTAGTGTAATGGAGTGCCCAATAGTAAAGGCCGTAATCAGAATTAAAACACGTTTCCAGTCTTTTATGAGATAGATAGTTGTAAGTGCCACTACAAAAAGAATATGATCGTACCCCCTTATATCAAGGATATGCTCCATTCCTAACTGAAAATATAACTTAAATGTATCCAATACTACTCCTTTAAAAAGTGGTAAAATTAATGCTTAATTTTGGGTTTTATTCACCGTTTGTATAATTCAGAAATTAACCAATGACTTTTCTACTATCCGCCATTACTTTTTGGGTTTCAATGCTACTCCACCCGTTTCATGTATCGGTGTGCGAAATAGAGCATGATGCAGACACCAAAGCACTCCAAATATCGGAGCGTGTATTTTTAGATGACTTGGAAGAAACTTTAAACAAGGTGTATAATGTTAGGCTCGATGTTGTAAACCCTGAGAATAAAGCGTATCTGGATTCATTAATTCAGGATTATATAATGAGCCATTTGATAATAAGTATTGATGGTAAACAAAAGAAGCGAAAATATATTGGCCACGAAATAGAGCAAGATGCCCTGTGGTGTTATATTGAGTATTACGGGGTTAAGAAAATGAAATCGGTGAGTATTACCAACACTATTTTCTTTGAGCTGTATGACGACCAAAATACGCTCATCCATTTTAAATATAATGGAAAAACTACGAGTAAGCGGTTGACCAAGACGAAGCCTACGGAGGTGTTTGAGTTTGAGTGATATTACTTTTGGATTGTGTAAGGCAAACCAAGGATATGGGTATTCTGTTTTGTTACAATTGCTTCCTCCAGCACTTATACAGTTTTTAATCACCACAACATCGCTACCAACAAAATCCTTTTTTGGTTGTGCAACTGTTTGTTTAAATTGTTTAAAGCTGACAGCATTCCTTATCCCGAACTCAGGTTAATAGGGTCAAAAACAAGATTTATTTACAATATACCTACAAATAGGTATTGGTTTAAATTAAAATATTTACTACTATTGTATCTGTTATTGTACTAATATTACACAATATAACATTTTATTGATTCAAACTCTTGTTTATATAAATATAATGTGAAACGTATAATTATTTTAACAACCTAATTTTATTTAAAATCAATATTTTACATCTATTACTAATTAAAAGTTAAACTAAATTAAAAAAAAATGAAAAAAGTTAACAAAATGTTGATGGTAGTAGCACTTGCTGCCATTACCGTGCTCTCTTCGTGCGTTAAAAACGAAGTATCACCGGAAATTACGGCTTTGCGAAAAGCCCAGCTTGACATGATCAATGCTAAAGTCGAAATGCAAAATTTGTTGAATGAACAACAAAGAATTGAAAATCTAATTGACCAGTCTAATGCGGATTTACAAGCTGTACTTGATGATTTAGAAGAGCAACGAGCAACAGCAGACTTACAACAGCAACTTGCTATTATTAATTATAATGTTAGGAGATATGAAGTCTTACTACAACAACAAGAATTACAATTACAACAAGCTATTGACAACCTAGCCGATTATTTAGCTAGTCAAGGCCTTACCGATGCTGCTAATTTCTTAACCCAGTATGGTAGCCAAATGAACAGCTATACAAATACTTTGGCTAGTATATATGCGCAAGAAGCACTTATTGCTGGCTTACAAGCTACATTGGCTCAAGCAGATTATGCATTAGCTGCAGAAATTATCCAAAGAGATTTGGATGATCAAATGGCTGATTTAGCAGCCATGGAAACAGCGTTAACTTCGTTAGAAGGAGTTGCTGAAGATCCTGCTATTGCAGAAGCTGAAAAGGCTGCTCTAGAAGAGCAAATTGCAGAATTAATAGAAGCTAACTTATTATTAGATGTAGATATAGCTAAACTTACAAATACGAAAGACGATGCTACAGATGCTGTAACAAATGCTAATGATATAATTGCTACTATGGAAGGTGGAAATCATTCAGTAAATGGTCTTTTGAATGGCTTAACTAACGATGAAACATCTAAGCAAGATGATATTACTTTAAAGCAAGATGCCATTACTGCTAAAGAAACTGAAATTGCGGATAAAACAAGTGATATAGCAGCAGCAAATGCAGTGCTATCAAACTTAAATTCAGTTCTATCGGCCTTTCAAGTGGCTTTGGCTCCCTATTCATCTACCTTAACGTTAGCTGAAACGGCAGAGGCTTCTGCTTTATCTGCATTAAACATTGCCGAGGCTAATTTAACAGTAGCTCAAAATAACTTAGCAGCTGATGATGGGACGGATCCTGTAGTTACAGCAGCCTTAACACAAGCAGTAGTAGATGCTACAACGGTACGTGATGATGCACAAACAGCTTATGGCGATGCACAAACAGCAACGGCTACGGCTCAAGCTAATTATAACCTTGCCAATGGCGATGTAGCAACAGCACAAACTGATGTAGATAATCAACAAACTGTTGTAGATGCACTAAACGGAGATTTAGATACACTAAATGGAGATTTAGATACATTAAACGATGACCTTAATACTTTAAATGGGGAACTAGCTGCAATTCAAGCAGATATTGCTGCGCTGCAAGTTGATTACGATGCTGCAGTTGCTAACTTAACTACTCTAATGGCAGCTGAAACAGCAGCGATAGACGCATTAGATGTTCCTACGGCTGCTAAAGCTGCTAATACTGCACTTAAAAATCAATTACAATTAGTTGTTAATGCTATTGATGCATTCTTAACCAGTGGAACTAGCCTTGTAGCTGAAATTGAGAACTTAAAAGACGATATTGAAACTAAAAAAATAGCTATTAATGCAACAGAAAAGTTATTAGCAGACGATGTTGTTGATGAAGCTGAATTAACTTCTCAAATTGCTGCTGAACAAGAAGAACTAGTTAGACTTCAAGGCTTAAGAGATGGTTATTTAGCTTTGGCTAATGAGTATTGGGCATTATACTTAGCTGCCATAGGAGGATAATCCTTCTTTAGGATAATGGGAGGTTGTTTCGATAACAATTTGGAACAACCTTCTACTCTAAACAAATTATTTTAATCCTAAAGAAATAAATATGAAAAAATATATAATTTTATCCATCGCTTTATTGGCAGGCATTAGCTTTACGGCTTATGCCCAAGATGAAAGCAGTGGTTCGGATGCTACCGAAGAATCAGGCGATTCTGGTACACTGGGTCATAAAGCAGGAGATATTACAGGGGCTATTTTATTTGGCCGAGGTAGTTTCCTTAGTTATGGAACAGTACCTCAGGTTCCTCGTAATAACACTAACTGGACGGTCTCAGGACAAGTGCCTTATGCAAATGTTAGCGTAGCTGGTAGTTCTGCCTCTAATATGATAGGGGGAGAAGGCCGTTACTTTATAACTGACATTATTGCAGTTACGTTAAGTGGGGGAGCCATTATTAGAAATAACCCTGCATTGCAAAATGTGCAGTACTTTTACATTAATCCTAGCAGTAGTACTGGTTTAAGTTTGGGTAACGATCCTAGTACATCTAACCAATCTTGGGTGCCTCATTATGGTTCCATTATTCAAGATAATAGAATAGAGGCCAATGTTAATGTAGGTGGGGAATACCATTTTCCTTCTTCTAGATTTAAGAGGTTATTTCCTTATTTAGGAGCTAACTTTAATTATTATTATTCTAGAAGGTCTGTGTATGATCCTACCATTAATTATCAAACTAATACTAATGGTACTGGAGGAGCAGATGTTTTAATATATGATATTGGCGTTAGAACTGCTGAAATCCAAGGAATGGGAGGTCAGGTAGTGGCAGGAATTGATGTGTATGTATCTCCAGGTATATTTCTTGGGTTATCTACACGACCGGTTTCTTACCTTTATACTTGGAATACTAAAATTCCAGGCCCTGGGTTAGAGTCTTTACAAGGAGAAGCTCATACATGGTCTATCTTTACTCAAACTTTTTTTAAGGTTGGGTTTATCTTAGGCGATTTGTAAGCTTACACTTGTAATAATAAATCTTAAAAAGCCACCCAATGGGTGGCTTTTTTTATGCCTTCTTAAATTTTTCTATTAAAGTCGATGAGTTTCTTACGGAAAAAAATGCCCATTATATTCGTCATTTTCTGGCGTAAGACCAGACAATCTCCTTGGTTTACCAACCAAGTAATTGTGTTAAAAAGGCTCGGTTGAGCCAACAGATTATCGAGTCTTACGCTCGATAATGACGATACTGTCATTGAGACAGTATAAGCTCTCGCATTTTGAATTTGCCGCTTATATAAACGTTCATAATATTACAAGCAATGTGCAACTTTTATCCTCCTTGATGCATCTATATAACAAACACGGTCAAACAACATGCTTTCAAGGTCAAAAGGTCGACATAAAATTACTTTTCAACAATTGCCATTGTCTCTCAATCCTAAGGCAATTAATATCTTAATTATTGGAATAGGGCTTGTATCATCACTTGCTGCTTTTTTAATGATTTTAGATTTTGCCGGATTGAAGCCAAACAGCCTTCTAACGCTAAATATCAGCTACTGGACAAAAGTTTCAGTAACTGATATTTTGGCCGGTTTGGCTAATGGCTTGGTTAGCGCAGGGGAGAATTTTCCAACTCTATTTTAAAAGTCAACCCTACTAAAACTCAATTTCTTCTTTATAACTTACAGGAATGGTTTGGGTAAAACCAAAACTAGCCACCTTTACATTGCCTTTAAATTCCAGCTCAACTGATTTTTTCCGAATTAACGAAGCCAAATTGGAGAGAAGTCCAGTTTGCAATTTACTCATGGAGATTCCCATAGAAAGAGGAATATTGAATTCGGAGTTAGGGGCTACCAGTATTTTTTCAACATTTGTTACATGTGCCAAGGTGTCGCCATTATATAAAACATAAATATTGGCATTTTTTAGTTTGCCTTTAAAATTGTTTGGGTTCTTGAAAGCTGCATTGGCGCTAATAAGCAAATTGCCCTCTTTAATGCCGTTTACCTTCACATCTCGTAATCCTAAAAATTGAATTTCTTCATATTCTTTACATGCGATCGCACTAAATGCAATTATTAAAAATAGGATTGTGTTTTTCATGTTAATATTCTATTAATCGTTCGTAAACGCCCTTATTTATAAAAGTGTTTAATATATGTTGTACATCACGGTTGTTTGGGTAGGTTTTTATAACTCCGTTTATCGATTCTACCCCTTTATTAATTACATGTAATGGCGCAAAACCAAAACCCACATATCTGCCATTTTTAACCTGCACAATAGTACGCTCATTTAATGATCTTCCTTTATCAACCAAAAATACATTTTGAATGGTAAACCTAAAGGTACTTAACGCTTCCATCACTCGCTTGTTATATTCTTCTGCAAGTTCCTTGCCAATGCAAGCACCATTGCATTGTTTAATTTTATAATGAAAGCATGCACCTTTCGACTTGTTTAAATCAGTTAATGAGAGACATAAATTAAATTCTTCATTCAATTTGTAGAGGTGTTCTATTCCTTCTTTTCTGGAGCCGTATGCTGTTAAAGGCAAAGAACCTTCTTTTATTTTTCTTAACTCCAACCGAATAAAGCCATCTAATTGCTGATCAGTAAACAAGCCATACTGAAAATAGGTTTGCTTTTGAGCGCTATTAAAGAATGGTTTTTTTTCTTTTATTTCATTCGATTCTTTAAGCAAAGCAACCAATTCACTTCCTGTGATTTCAAAATCTATATCAACAATTTCTTTGCGCATAGCCAACCCTTTTTTTGTTTGGCTATTAAGCAGATGCGTCATTATTCGCTTACGAACATTTTTGCTTTTTCCCACATAAATCAATTCTTGATCCGCATTAAAAAAGTAATATACACCCGCTTCTTGCGGCAACATATTAATTTGCTCCGCACTAATATTGGCATTTTCAAATTTGGGATCACTTGGTTTAACATTGCCGGAAACGATTTTTTTCGAGTCTAAAGAAATTAATATCTCAAATAACTTTACCGTAGCCTCTGCATCGCCTCCTGCACGGTGCCGACCATTAATTTCTATTCCTAAACTGTCAGCTAATTTGCCTAAGCTGTACGAAGGTTGAAGTGGAATGAGTTTGCGACTAAGTTTTACGGTGCACAGTTTTTCTTTTGTAAAATCATAACCTAATTTTTTAAACTCCGCTCTAATTATCGTATAATCAAAGTTTACGGAGTGAGCTACAAAAATGGCATCCTTCGTAATCTCAATAATTTGTTTGGCAACTTCAAAAAACTTAGGAGCTCCAACCAGCATATCATTGCTAATGCCTGTAAGCTGGGTGATGTATGGAGGAATATATGTTTCAGGGTTGATTAATGTAATAAAAGTATCAATCACTTTTTCTCCATCGTACCGATATACCGCTATTTCAGTTATTTTGGAGTTCTTTAAGCTCCCTCCATTAGTTTCAATATCCACGATGGCATACATTTTTCAAATATAGTAACTCCACCAATTCCTAGTAGTCGAGAAACTATTATAAATTTTACCGATTCCTGCCTTCGCAAGAATGACGTTTCTAGATAAAATATTTGCTATTTTTGCCCTCCAATTTGACAAAAAGAAATGAAAAAATATAATATATATGGCATTGGAAATGCCTTGGTGGACATTGAGTTTGAAGTAGAAGAGGAATTCTTCCGCACCAATGAGATTGAAAAAGGGGTTATGACCTTGGTAGATGAAGAACGCCAAACTAAAATGGTAAAAGCCATTGATGGGGAACGCATTAAAAAACAAGGAGGTGGTTCAGCAGCTAACACCATGATAGGTGTGAGTCAATTTGGAGGAAGTGGGTTTTATTCGTGCAAGGTTGCTAATGATGATTATGGCAAGTTTTACATGAACGATCTTACCAAAGCAGGGTTGGACACAAACCTTAATCAAGACAAACTTGAAGAAGGCATTACAGGCAAATGTTTGGTAATGGTTACACCTGATGCTGATAGAACCATGAATACTTTTTTAGGCATTACCGCAACATTAGATAGTTCTGCTATTGATGAAGAGGCTATTAAAAATGCAGATTATGTATATATTGAAGGCTATCTAATTACTTCGGATAATGGCAAAGAGGCAATGAAGCAAACGAAGGCGTTAGCAGAAAGATATGGTGTAAAAACCAGTATCACACTTTCTGACCCAGCCATTGTAAATTTCTTTAAGCCAAGTTTTGAAGAAGTTATAGGCGAAGGAGTTGACCTTCTTTTTTGCAACGAAGACGAAGCAATGCAATACACAGGCACTGATAATTTATTAGAAGCTCGTGAAAAGCTTAAATTCATTGCCAAACGTTTTGCCATCACTTTAGGTAAAAATGGTGCTATGATTTTTGATGGCGATACCTTTATTGACATTGAGTCTTACAAAGTAGATGCAATCGACAGCAATGGGGCTGGAGATATGTTTGCCGGAGCCTTTTTATATGGTATTACCAACGGGCACAGTTATGCCGATGCTGGTAAAATTGCAAGCCTGGCTGCTTCAAAAATAGTATCTAAGTTTGGTCCAAGATTAGAAGATGGTCAAGCCAAGGAGATATTAAACCAACTTGTGAACTAACCGCCAAGAACGCTAAGTTTTAAAAGCGCCAAGGTCGCAATACTTATGTTGCGACCTTGGCAGTTTTCTTTAGCGACCTTAGCGGTTAAAAGAATTCCAAATTAGCCTCACCATTCCAACTGCAACCACTAAAGTATTAGAAATAAAGCAGGCAATTCTCCAAGATTAGAAAGCATTTTAATACCATCCAATCCACTGGTTTGGCCATTACCTGAAAAGGAGACCATTACCCAAGCAATGGTGTCAACAAGCAATTTTCTGCCTCTTTGAGGCAGAAATAATCTTTTCAAATCACTTCACTACTATCACACTTTTTAGCAATTGTTTTGTAGAATTGTGCAATAAATCAATTACTAATCAAACAAGACCAAAATGAAACTACGAATGCTTTGGACACTCCTGCTGGCAGTGTTCATAGGAAGTGCGTATGCACAAGAAGGCCGTATTAAATTTGAAGAATACGACCTCGACAATGGACTGCATGTTATCCTGCATCAGGATAATACAACTCCTATTGTAACGGTATCTGTTCTTTACCATGTGGGTTCTAAAAACGAACCTGTTGGCAGAAGCGGATTTGCCCACTTTTTTGAACATTTAATGTTCGAAGGCTCCCCCAACATTGAAAGAGGAGAGTTTATGAAAATTATTCAGGCTGCAGGTGGCACGTTAAACGCCAATACCTCACATGATAGAACTTTTTATTACGAAACATTGCCTTCTAACCAATTAGAACTTGGGCTTTATATGGAATCGGAGAGAATGTTGCATGCTAAAATTGACTCCACAGGTATTGCTACGCAAAAAGAAGTAGTAAAAGAAGAAAAAAGGATGCGGATTGATAACCGCCCCTATATGAGCTTTCAGGAAAAAATGTTTAGTGCAGCTTATAAAGGCACTAATTACGAATGGACTCCTATTGGATCGTTTGCAGATATTGATGCAGCCACGGATCAGGATTTTGCAGATTTTTACAGCACATTTTATGTGCCCAATAATGCCACGCTATCTATAGCCGGTGATATTGACAAAGCACAGACGAAAGCACTTATTGCTAAATACTTTTCTGAAATTAAAAAAGGCACAAAGGAAATTCCACGACCAAGCATTACAGCTCCTGATATGGGCGGAGAAGTAAAAGAAGAAGTTTTTGATAACATACAGCTTTCAGCCGTTATGTATGGCTACAGAATGCCAAAACAAGGCACTGATGATTATTATGCCTTGCAAATGCTAACTACCTTGCTTTCCGGTGGTCAAAGCTCTCGCCTTTATAAAGAGCTGGTAGATAAAGAAGAAATTGCTGCACAGGTATTTGCCTTTCCGTATTCATTAGAAGAAGGTGGTTTGTTTATAACTATTGGTCTAGCCAATCTGGGTAAATCACCAGAGGATTTAGATGCAGCTATGCAAACCCAAATTGATTTGGTGAAAGAAGAACTAATAAGTGACAAGGAATATCAAAAGCTTCAAAATCAAATGGAAAATAATTTTATTTCTAGCAATTCTACCGTTCAGGGAGTGGCAGAAAGCTTGGCAGACTATTACGTGTACTTTGGAGATGCTAACTTAATTAATAGTGAAATAGATCGCTATATGAAGGTTACTAAGGAGGATATTATGAATGTGGCAAAAAAATACCTTACCAAAGACAATAGAGTTAACCTTTACTACTTACCAAAATCGGCTCAGCAAAAGCCGGAGGATTCAGCAGTAGAAACAGATAACTAATTAAAATGAATTACGAAGAGGAACAATTCAATAGCACATCATTGCGAGATATGATGCAACCTGAATCAACAATATTACTTAGTTTGTACAGATTCTTCTCCGCCAACTGGCGGATCAGAATGACGGGTTTATTATTTTCTCTAAGGATCATAAAATAAGAAATTAAATGAAAAAAATATTTATATACATACTTGCACTGGGCTTTATTGGTAATGTAAACGCACAAGTAGATAGATCAAAACTACCTGCCCCAGCCCCTGCAAAGTCGATTCAAATCGGAGATTATGAATCGTTTACACTTAAAAATGGAATGAAGGTATTTGTTGTGGAAAACCATAAATTACCTCGAGTTACACTAAGCTTAGTGTTTGATCACGAACCTGTAATGGAAGTTGATAATGCTGGGTATGTTGATATGGTGGGTACGATGCTACGTAGAGGCACCACTACCAGAACCAAAGAACAGTTAGACGAAGCCATTGATTTTATTGGAGGCAGCTTAGGAGCCAGTGCTACTTCGGTATATGCCTCATCGCTTACAAAACACCAGGAAACATTATTAGAATTAATGTCGGATGTGCTTTTTAATCCAACTTTTCCGGAAGAAGAATTGGAGAAAATTAAAACACAAACCATTTCGGGCTTAGCAGCTAATAAAGAAGATGCGAACAGCATTTCCAGCAATGTTGCTACTGCCTTGGTGTATGGCAAAAATCATCCTTACGGAACATTAACAACGGAAGAAACGGTGGGTAATATTAAAATTGAAGATATCAGAAACTATTACCAAACCTATTTTAAACCAAATATTGCTTATTTGGCTATTGTTGGAGATATCAATAAAAAGGAAGCGCAGAAACTGGTAAAGAAATACTTTGCTAAATGGGAGCAAGGAGATGTACCTAGCCCAACGTATGAAATGCCAAAAGCTCCGGAAAAAACATTTGTGGCTTTGGTGGATAAGCCTTCAGCCGTTCAGTCTGTTATTGATATAACCTATCCTGTTGAGTTAAAAACGGGCACTCCTGATGTAATTAAAGCACGTGTGTTAAACCAAATTTTAGGGGGAGGTTCTTCGGCCAGGTTATTTATCAACTTAAGAGAAGATAAAGGCTATACCTATGGTGCGTACTCTTCTTTAAGTAGCGATGAACTAGTGGGAGCCTTTAGTGCATCTGCCAGTGTGCGTAACGAAGTTACCGACAGTGCATTTAATGAGTTTATCATTGAGTTGGATAAAATTAAAATAGAAGATGTAACCGAAGAGGAAATCAATCTTGCTAAAAGCTCTATTGCAGGTAGCTTTGCTCGTTCGTTAGAGCGGCCTCAAACGGTGGCACGATTTGCCATTAACACTGCCCGTTATAATCTTCCAGAAGATTATTATAGCAGCTACCTTAAAAAGGTGCAGGCAGTTTCTATTGCTGATGTAAAAGCAACGGCCCAAAAATACATTCACCCTGATAAAGCTTATTTTACGGTAGTAGGTAAGGCTTCTGAAATTAAAGATAAATTGGCTGCTTTCGGAGAAGTTAAGTATTTCGATAATTATGGTAATGAATATACACCTAGCGATGCCCCACAATTGCCTGTGGGTCTAACGGCTGAAAAGGTAATTGCAGATTATATAAAAGCAATTGGAGGTACAGAGGTTATTAATGCTGTAAAATCTATAAAAATGGTTAGTGAAGCTGAAATTCAAGGACAGAAACTATCCTTTACTACGTATAATGTAAGTCCCAATAAATCCTATACTTCAATTGTAATGGGAGGTGCTATGGAAATGCAAAAACAAGTATTTGATGGAACAAATTATGCCGAGTATTCACGTGGAACAAAAACGCCTGATGATGAAAATAAGACCAAAGATGCTCTAATTGATGCTGCTTTTATCCCTGAGTTAAACTATGCGGAACTTGGTGTAAAAACCACCTTGGGAGCCGTTGAAAAAGTAGGTGATAATTATGCCTATTCAATTGATGTTGTGTACCCTTCGGGTAAAAAAACAACCAATTATTTCGATATGGAATCAGGTCTTAAAGTTCGAGTAGCCAACTTTGTAACTACCCCTCAGGGAGAAATAGTGCAGAATGTTGATTATCAAGACTATTCTGCTGAAAGCGGTGTATTAATTCCTCATTTAGTAATAATTCCAATGGGGCCTATGAAATTAGAAGCAAAAATTACTTCGGTGGAAGTAAACGGTACAGTTGATGAAGCAATATTTAAGATAGAATAATCACAATTATTAATTGTCAATTTTAAAATTGGGTTTGCAAGTTTAGATTTAATTCCTATCTTTGCAGCCCAGTTTTTAGAATATTCGAATTAGCATATAATGAAAAGAACATACCAACCTTCGGAACGTAAAAGAAGAAACAAGCACGGATTCAGAACAAGAATGGAATCTGCAGCCGGTCGTTCAGTTTTAGCCAACAGAAGAGCTAAAGGAAGAAAAAAATTAACTGTATCTAGCGAAAAAAGGCATAAAAGATAATTAGCCTTTAAGCTATTCTATTTGTCAAATGGAAAAGTTTGATAAAATAGTACGGTACACATTTACGAAAGACGAAAGGCTTTCGAGTAAAAAAGATATTCAGGAGCTATTTAAAAATGGCTCCTCTTTTTATTTATACCCTTTTAAAGTCA
Organism: Cyclobacteriaceae bacterium; assembly: GCA_027067135.1. GTDB lineage: Bacteria > Bacteroidota > Bacteroidia > Cytophagales > Cyclobacteriaceae > JAKISE01. Next base: position 569 of record JAMOMJ010000169.1, on the reverse strand, counting down.
TTACTCTTCCAAACCCGGAGGGCAATCAGCATCAGATTCTTTTTTCGGTGCCTAAGCGCATCTTTAAAAGAGCGGTGGATCGAAACCTCTTAAAAAGGAGGATGCGTGAAGCCTACCGTTTACATAAACACCTGCTTCCTGCCGAACCTAAAGTACTCAATATTGCGTATATTTATACGTCTAAAGAAATATTGGATTATGCTTCCATTGCAAATCCATTAGAACAATCATTAATCCGTATTCAAAAATATGTGGCGAAAAACGGCAAATAAATCATTACGGGCATTCCTGTTAATTGGAGTGATGGGTGTGCTTATAGCAATGGCTACTCCTAGTAATAAGTATTTCGAAATAGCCAAAAATCTCGATATTTTCGCTACTCTCTTTAAAGAAGTAAATGCGTTTTATGTAGATGAGGTTGATCCTAAAAAAACCATAGAAACAGGCATTAATGCCATGCTGGCTTCGCTCGATCCTTACACCAATTACATTCCAGAAGAAAAAGCGGCTGATTACCGCACCATGACCACAGGAGAGTACGCTGGCATTGGTTCTTTGATAGGCGTTAT
>JAMOMJ010000168.1 GCA_027067135.1 Cyclobacteriaceae bacterium | reverse complement strand
CAAAGACTGATTGAAAAAGAACAAGTTATCTTTATTAACGCCGAAAACAAGGCCGAAGCGATAACCTTAATTAATGACTACGCACCTGAGCATTTACTCGTAACAGATGTTGATTGTGATATGGATTTGTTTAGCAACTATGGTTCATTATTTATCGGAGAAAACTCAGCCGTTGCTTTTGGAGATTATTGTGCCGGTCCAAACCACACTCTGCCCACTAATGGTGCTGGTAAAAATTCAGGAGGCTTAAGCGTCCATCAGTTTTTGAAAGTGTTATCAACCCAAAAAGTCAATGACGAAGGTCGTGTTGAACTAGCGAAGACTTCAAGTGTTTTGGCAGAAGCCGAAGGCTTGGTTTTTCATCAGAGAAGTGCGGAGATTAGGTTTTAATGATTAATATATTCAGAACCCACGTTTGAGTTTCAAAGCTTCTCCACAATGACACGATAGAACTAAAATAAATCGTTGGCGGGAACTAGGGCTTTGAGCTTGTTCTGGATCCACTGTTGTGTATTCATGAGCTTGGCAATGTGGGCAGTTTCTATGCCTGCATGAATGTGGAAGAAAAGTATGATTATCACAACCTGTACACTATGCAAATTGTAAGGTGGGCTTACCCACCACGGTTAATCGTAGAAACCTATGTTTATCAGGCTTCTTACAATGGTGGGTAAATCCGAACGGCACTTCCTTAAGGCTTAAAACACCATATATTGTCATCCTCGCGAACGCGGGGATCCAGCATTTAGAACTCAATGGCTAATTCTCTTATGTTTTTAACTATTATTGAGTGTTTCTGGGTTCCCAGTTTCATGGGAATGACTGAGTTTCAAATAAATAAATCGTTTAATTACAATAAGATAGTTCTTAAGTAAGCACCATTCTGGTAAACCCATCTTACTTTTTGTTGAAAGAATAAGGTTTGAAGTTTCTAGTTGGAAAAAATACGGAACAGGCACAAACTAAAGCCTCAAAGCTCAAAAAGACCACCCTGGGGAATGGGCCGGACTACCAAAAGATGATTGACAGAAGCTCGGATGGTAATATGATAGCGAAAGAGCTGAGTAATTAATGAGTGCACGATTAATGTAATATCAACAATTATCACTTCATATTGCACGGATAACTTATTTTGTAATGCAAAAAGTACATAAATTGTAACTACTCACACCCGCCGTCATTACCGCGTAGGCGGTAATCTCATAAATATTAGTGTGAAGGGTAGTAATTAATGATACAAATTACCCTATAGATTCCTGCCTTCGTGGGAATGACGGAGTGAGTAGTTACCATAAATTAATGTAATTTTACGGTTGTTTTAAAATTAAATATAAGCTATTCTACAAACTCTTAATTATAGGGTGTTTTAAAGCAAGATGGTTTTTCAAAGAAAAAATCGTTATCTCAACATAATGCACCTTAATAATTGTTATGCGTAAAAATAGTTTCGGAGAGTAAATTGAAAATTAAAATATTAGGTGCTGGTGTTGGCGGTTTAATTACCGCAATTGCATTGAAGGAAAAGGGTTTTGATGTAGATATTTACGAGCGGAATATGCAAAGAAGTGATATTGGTGCAGGCATTGTTTGCTGGCCTAATGCTTCTTTTGTATTGAAAGAACTAGGAATGCTTGAAGACGTTGCTCTTCTTTCTGGAATGCCGGTAAAGATGAGACGATTTTCCAGCAAGGGTATTGATTTAGGTTCGCTAAATATTAGCCAGCTAGATAAAAAAATGGGAAATCCGAGCTTATCTATTCTTCGAAAGGATTTGATGGCAGTTTTGGAGTCACGTTTAATCGAGTGCGGGGTTGAAGTACAGTACGGTAAAACAATCGAAAAATTAGTTTCATCTGAATCTGGCTTGACAAGTATCCATTTTGAAAATGGTGTTGTGGATAATAGTGCCGATATAATTATTGGTGCCGATGGCCGAATGGCATCGGTGGCAAGAAAATTTGTTAATGGCAATAATAAGCCAGTGTATCAAGGGTTCATTAACTGGATAGGCATTTATGAAGCTAGTGCTCCCATATTTTCAAACATCGAAGTAAGTGACTATTGGGGCGTGGGGGAGAGATTCGGAATTGTTCCTATATCCTCAACAAAAGCGTATTGGGCGGGCGGGGTAGCTGCTCCAAAGATTGGCGAGAAAAATCCATTGGAATATAAACCTGATTTACTGGCCTTATTTAAGGATTGGCCAACACCAATAGAAACTATAATCAGAGAAACGCCGTTAGAAGGCATCAATAAAATTTATGTTCATGATCACAACCCAATTGAGACTTGGCATCGGGATAATGTATTAGTCATCGGTGATGCTGCTCATGCGCCGTTACCTACTTCAGGTCAAGGGGCTTGCCAAGCAATAGAGGATGCATGGCACTTGGCTAAGTTGCTCGAAAATAATGACGGTAGCATTGAATCAGTATTTCAGAATTTTACAAAAAATCGTTTTCCTAAGACAACCAGTATTACAATGGGAGCACGCCAATTTGCATCATCTCTATTTCATACAGATGAAAATGAAAGCGAAATAAGAAATGAAAATAGCAAAAATACAGATTATGGTCTTGTTGTAAACGGTATGGCCAAAGGGTGGTCAAGTGGGTTGCCAATATACGCATAACAAGAGCCATCAACGCGGACAATTCACTGCGTGGTTTTTTTTTGTGCTAAGAAAAGACTAGCACAAAAAAAACCACGCAGTAAATTTCCGGTTATGGCGGGCGTTAGGACAAGAATATTGGAGCTATTATGGAAAATTATTTGTTAGTAAAATCCTTACACATTTTTGGTGCTGTCTTATTTCTTGGCAATATTATTGTAACAGCCTTATGGAAAGTAATGGCTGATAGAACCAGAAACCCAGCAATCGTTGCTTACTCTCAACGATTAGTAATTATTACCGATTTCGCGTTTACTGCTATTGGTGCTGCACTCATTTTTGTAACAGGCAGG
>JAMOMJ010000167.1 GCA_027067135.1 Cyclobacteriaceae bacterium | reverse complement strand
CTAAGAGGCATCAGGTATTATTATGAGTGGCTGCAAGCTGAAAATAAGATCAAACATAATCCTGCCAGGAAACTCTACATCAAAGGACAAACCCAACAACTACCCAGTGATCTACTCAGCAAAAAAGAAATGAACCATATCTATGTAGATTATCCTCCCGATAGCTATCGAGGACAAACAATCGTACAGCAGCGCAATAAAGTATTGATAGGATTAGTGGTTTACCAAGCAATGCGGTTAGATGAATTAGCTCAATTAAGAGTAGAAGATATTAACCTTTACAAAGGCACGATTTACATTAAAAAGACAGGCAGGGGAGCGAAGAATATTGAAACTGGAAGCTCATCAGGTGCTACCCTTACAGGAATACATCAGTAGAACATTACCCGAGATTATAAAAAAAGCAGAAAGCCCAAATGATAAGCTACTTATGAGTTTAGGTAAAAGCCCGGGCATTAAAGAAATGGTCTGCGATCTGAATAAAGCTTTAAGAAAGAAATACCCCAGGTTTAAGAATATGCTGCACGTTAGAAGCTCAGTGATTAGTTTATGGATAGCAGAAAAGAACATTGTAGAAGTGCAGTATATGGCTGGCCACAACAGCATAACCAGTACCGAAGTGTACAAACACGTCAATATGAAAGACCTTAAAAAGGCATTAAACCAGTTCCATCCATTGAGGTAACAAGGTACATTTAGAGGGTACTGAAAATCCAACTTGCCTGCTACTGAAACTTCATTGTCCAGTCTCCCTTTGGTCGCTTATTGAAGCAGTAGTTCAAGCTTGAAACATTCGACAGGAAAAGCGGTGTGCCACCTTCTGTTCGTCAGCAAAAAATCACGCCAAGCCAAAGCAGCACATTTTTATTTTTCAATTGAAAGAAAATAGGCATAAAAATAAGCTGCCTTGCCCTTCGGGTTGCTGCGCAAGCTTGTCACTTTTATTGCGTTCCTCAATCAGTTGTCACGGCAGCTCTCGGTATTTTTAGCAGCCTTAAAAAAAGAAAGGCAACTAAAAATCCCTTCTCTGCCAGTTTTTTTGCTCACCTGCGGGTGCGGGTAAGTTGATTATTGCCTCCGGCAGGTAGGCTTCCCTTGTGTAAGAACATAGCTGCAAAACGTACTCGTTCCTCCTACTCTTTTTGCACCACCCTTGCTCCATTCGCAGGCGGCTCGCAAACCTACGTTCGTGCCTCTCTTCGGTTGGCTTGGCCGTTCGTTTGCAATCCGTTCGTACCTCTCTCATTGCAAACTCCGTCCAGCCATTTAGCCCGCCAAAGGTCGGACAGGCTCAGGGCTGTTTTTCCTAAAAGAAAGAAAACAGGGTATTCATACCGCACTAGAGCAACGGCAGTGCACAGAAATAAGGCAGAATCCTAGTTTGGTGCATCACGCTTAAAAGTAAATGGGCAAATACCTAATCCATAAATTAAGAGCATACTCATGCCCATTTACTCTTAACCGAGATGGTTTTTTACTTGCTTCGTGTAGAGTTGTAAACAAAAACAGCACGAAGCTATCAGGGCAAGTTAACAAAGAGATTAGCTTCGTGCAGGCGGTGGATAATTAAAAAAATACGATTCTTGACGCTCTGAGCAAATGGTAGCAAGTCAGCACAGAGAACAGCTTTTTATTTTTCAATTGAAAGAAAAAAAGCTACCTTGGATGTTAGAAAAAAATGGGCTGCCTTAGACTGACATACCGAAATAAAACAAGTCCTTTACAGATAAGTAGGGATGAAAAAACAGTCCCTAAAAACTGGCAAGTATGGGTTAGCGGAAAGGGTGAAAAACAGCACAAAGGGGTTAGAGGTGACCAAAATGGGGGTGGACAGAACAATCCAAATTCTGATTTGAGCTTAATTGGAGTGGTTTCACTGGGAAAAACAGTCTATGAGCTAAATAATCCTAATGCACATCTACATTATTTACCAAAATCTAATAGTTTTAAAGTGTATAATCGGGCTTACGTGAATAGATATACTAATCCAACAAACATTGGTATGAAAGGTAATGCTATTATTTTTTTTATAAATCAGGCAAATATATCTTTTCAATTTTCTGAAGGGAATATTGACAAGTTGGAATTTAGTTTTCAGACATGGATGAATATAGGTGGGACAATCAATCCAGTACTTGGTAGTGCTATGGTAGTCGGCCAATTATATGATGCATATTCTAATTGGTGGAATAATAGCCCTACTATAAATAATTTTTTCAACGATCTAACCTCAAGCTTTAACACTTGGGTAGATACGCAAGAATAGATTGATAGATGTACAACTATATATATTACTGGTTATATCAGTTTTTTTTGTCACTTGACGATTCACCCAACTTCTGGACAATAATTGTATTGAATTGGTTGTTATTATTTAATAGCTCAACACTATTATTTTGCATACTTGATGGCACTTATGATTCTGATCTTCTTAATTATGAATCATTTATGCTTTATGTTATTCTAATGTTAATTGGACATTTTATTTATTATTCTCATAAAAGGAGAACCAGTCTAATTAATAAACTAGATAAAATGACTCGAAATGCAAAAGTATTTAGTTTAACAACCGCAATTATTTATGTTATAGCAACAATTCTGATTTTTGTCTACTATACAGTACCATATATTGAGAAAAGTAATGCTGGAGTTGGTAGCTTTGGTGGGGCAACCCTCATCCTTGGTTCGTGTCTCACGCACCAATAAAAGGATTTGTTATTACAAATAATGCCCTTTAGCAGCGTGAATCAAAACACGGTTTTCTGTTACTTTATAAACAAGTCTATGTTCTTGGTTTATTCTCCTCGTTTGCAACGAGGATGTTTTAAATAAAAAGTCCAAGCGTAGAAGTTTGGGTTTTTAGCTTGCAAAGGTCGTTTAATCATAGATGTTACCCAGATATTTATTAAACTCAGATAAAATGTCTTTTGGCTGAGCGTACAAGGTTATGTGATTAGATTTTTTTGTAATTGTTATATCCTCTAGTTCTATGGAATGGTAGTTTACTTTCTTCCTTACTACGATTGTAACTGTTCCTTCAGCTGCAACACCCTTCCAAATACTATAATCTTTATTATCGTTAGAATCATCCCAATGCAGAAAACAAGAATCATGTATTATCTCGTAAGGATCACTATCTTTTACATAGTCAGTAGTTATTTTGCAATTACTCATTAACTATATGCCTGTTTAGCTTTAAAATCCCTTAGGAGTGCATCAACTACGTTATAGAGTTGCGCTTTTTCCTGCTCAGGGAGTTGTGAAATATGTTCTAATCGTTTGAGAGCACCAGTATCAAGTTCCATCTTGGTTTTACCTACAAGGTAATCAAGCGAAACCTCCACTCGTCCTCGTTTGCAACGAGGATGGCATAACTTATAAAAAGCCCAAGCATAGAAGTTTGGTTTTTTAGTTTTGAAACACTTTGGCCGCTTCGTTTAGGTCAACCAACTCTACTGCATTTTTTTCCTTGTCTGTAAGCTGTTCAAAATCTTCTTCAAAGATGAAGTACGGCTCTTTGACTCCCATCGGGTGCATGGGGTTATCTGCTTTGAAATGAACAGGGATGAGATAACTTCTTTGCAATAAGATAACCAGTAAGTGAGCCAAGTCTTTTAAAGGCCACTGGTTGCCATCAGAATAGATGTGCTGATAAACCGTAATCTTATTATCGCTGAAATGATGGTAAGGCTTTAGATATCCAACTTTGTTAATCAGAATCTCTTTGATGATATAGTTCTGAACATGAGGTTCATGGTCAAACAGTTCTTTTTCTTCCATCAGGGAGATAAGTTTAAAACATCAGAAAGCGAATCCTTCATGCGTTTGTTAGTAATGGCCAAATCAATGAAAGTAAAAAGGGACTTCTTCTGATCTTCTGTCAGCCGATCAATAAGGGCTACTTTTTCAATTAATGAACGGTCATACGAATTAGGGTCTTTTAACAGATCACCTTTAAAAAGATCGGCCATCTCTACGCCCAATCCTTGGACAATGCGCACCACAGCAGAAAAAGCAGGATCGGTTTTACCATTTTCAATACGTGAATACTGCCCCTGGTCCATACCGCAAGCTAGAGCTACTTCTTTTTGTGAAAGCCCTTTGGCTTCTCTTACTTTTTTAATGAGGCTACCCAACTCCATATTTAATGATTTATTAAACATCAAATTTACTTTTTTATGGTTAATAGAACAAAGTTGATAAAATAATGATCTATATAATATGATATATTAATCAAATTACTATTTTTGACAAAATGTCAAATCAATCAAAAAGTTTTTGCTATGAAATCATCAAATAAACGAACCTTAGACACAACCAACCCCGACCACATTACTTATGAACACCCACCAATGCACATAGCCGTACTAGGTGGTATTAGATTAGAAGGCTTAGACAGAATGCGGGTAACGCTTAAAGTCCAAGTAGAGCATTTAAGTCTACGTCACAACTTAGACTTGTATAATGATAACCAAACCGAGAAGCTCATTAGAAAAATAGCAGAGCGGTTAGAAATCGGTACCAGTGTAGCAGCCGCAGCCTTAACCGACTTAACGGATGCACTGGAAAACTACCGACTGGAAGAACTAGAGCGGATAGCATGCGCAAGCAATCAAAACCAACGGAAGCTGCTTACTCCAGAGGAGATAAAACTAGCACAACAATATCTATCAGCCCCAAACCTAATGGCACGCACTAAAGAAGATATAGGCAGAGCAGGCGTAATAGGTGAAGAAGATAACAGGCTCTTGATGTATTTAATATTTACCAGCCGAAAAAGAGATAACCCTTTACACATTATCAGCTTAGGAAGCTCAGGCATAGGTAAAACCCACCTTCAGGAAAAAGTAAGTGCACTTATCCCCGAAGAAGATAAAATGGAAATAACCACCTTAAGCGGCAATGCCTTTTACTACTTCGGTCAACAAGAATTAAGAAACAAGTTGATTTTAATAGAAGATTTAGACGGCACCGATGAAGTGCTATACCCACTCAGAGAAATCAAGAGCAAAAAGAGAATTACTAAAACGGTCGTAATTAAAAACACCAAAGGCGAAACCAGAACCGTGAGTTTGGTAGTAGAAGGGCCTGTTTGCGTGAGTGGTTGCACCACTAAAGAAAGTTTGTATGAAGATAATGCCAATAGAAGCTTCTTGATTTACATAGATGAAAGTAAGGCACAGGACAGCAATATAATGGCCTATCAACGCAAACTAAGTGCAGGTAAAATAGACCTAGCCGCAGAACACGAGATCCAAGAGCAGTTTAAGAATATGCAGCGGGCACTCATGCCAATTACTATACGAAACCCCTTTGCAGAAAGCTTACAGATCCCCGAAGAAGTATTTAAACCAAGAAGAAGCAATGCCCATTATTTAGCCTTTATAGAAGCGGTAACCTTTTACCATCAACACCAACGAGAGTCGAAGGTCGACACCCAAACAGGTGAAATGTACATTGAGACAAACCTCGAAGATATAGAAGAAGCTAATAAGCTGATGAAGGAAGTATTAATCCGTAAATCTGATGTGTTGAATGCAGCTTGTAGAAAATACTTGGAATGGTTAAAAGGGTGGCTGAAAAGAGACAAGAAAATAAGCTTTACCAATAAAGAAGTAAGGCAAGTACTACGTATTAATCCAAGTAATCAAAAGCGGTATATGTTGGAATTACAAGACTATAATTATGTAGAGAAGATACAAGGAGAGAAAGGTAAAACCCATCATTATACAATCACTAACCTAGAAGAATACGAAAAACTAAGAAGCGGAATAGGCAGCATACTGGATGAAATACTAATCAAACTTAACGAAAGTGGTTCAAAGCGGTTCACTACCAGTTCAAAGGCATAATGAACCACTAAAAAGAAAGAGTATCAGTTAGTTATAGCAAAAGTTTAAAAGTTCTGAAAACACATACCGAGTGAAAAATTTAAACCTTGAAAATGCCTCTTATCGCTACTTAGAGCAAAGTTTTAAAGAATGGCTAGACGTACAAGGCTATGCAGCAAGTACGGTGTATAACTTACCCTTACACGTTCGGGAGTTGTTATTTTACTTAACCAATGAAGGAGTACACCACATTAAGCAATTAAAAACCACTCATATAGAAAGCCATTATCAGCAATTAAAGGAACGTGCTAATATCAGGCGAGGCGGTGGGTTAAGCAATGCACACTTAAATAAACATATACAAGCATTACGCAGATTTACCGAATACTTGCGCAAAGTAGGCAGGTTAAACATTCCAGAGATACGAATCGGAAACGAAGAAACAGAATCAAGAATCACGTACCTAACCACCGAGGAAATCAACCTGCTCTTTAAAACCACCTATCAAGAACCCGAAAAAAAACTCAATACCAATCAAACGATTATAGAAGCCATCCAAGCAAGAGACAGAGCTATGCTAGCCATCTTTTACGGTTGTGGACTTAGAAGAAATGAAGGAGTTAGTTTAGATGTAGGAGACATCAATTTTGATAAGGCATTGCTCCACGTAAGAAAAGGCAAGAACTATAAAGAGCGTTTTGTGCCCATTAGCAGAACCAATCTAAAGTACTTGCAAGATTATGTATATGACCATCGTCCTGAAATCTTGATGGGCAGCAAAGCAACGGCTCTTTTTACAGGTTATCAGCAGTATAAGAGATTGCAAGGTCAAAGCCTAAACTTGCGGTTAAAATACCTGCAATACCAAAGCGGAGACATTAATCTAAATGAAAAAGAAATAGGCTTACACACGCTCAGGCATAGTATAGCCACCCACTTACTGCAAGCAGGCATGAAACTGGAAAGCATTAGCCGTTTTTTAGGTCATAGCAGCTTAGACAGCACACAGATTTATGTTCATTTATCTGGAATCCCAATACAAAAAGAGCAGCCCTTTAACAATATTAAAAACTATGAATCAGGTAGGTTATCAGAAGACGAGAGCAGAATTTATTAGCTACCTAAAATCAAAAGGGTTTACGAGCAAAAGCATCCATAGTAGAATGAATGTGTTTAATCAGTACTTAAAATGGCTTGTAAAAGAGAATTTAGAGGCAGAACAAATTAGCTATAATGATTTACTGCTGTTTATGAAAGGCTGCCAACAAAAAGGAGTAAGCCAACGTACGATTAAACATTATATGATTGTGGTAAGGCACTTTTATGATTACTTATTGAGAGAAGAACGCATCAGCACAAACCCTGCAACCGATATAGAAGTAAGAGGAGCTAAGCGAAAAGTACTTTACCAAATCTTGGAAACCCATGAGTTGCACGAGCTTTATAATAAATACCCTGTTAACACTATCCAACAGAAACGAGACAAAGTACTGCTAGGCTTATTGGTGTATCAAGGCATCAGAACTGAAGAGCTGGGCAAACTGGAAACAAGTAATATCAAACTAAAAGAAGGTAAAATAGATGTACTGGGAGGCGTGAGAAGAAATGGACGAATGATGCAACTGGAAGCACACCAAGTATTAGAAATGTATGATTACATCTTACAAGTGCGCCCAGAACTAGAACAGATGAAACCCAAACGCAAGTATCAAACCCAAACTAAATCAGAGTTGTTATTTATAGGCGAAGGAGGGTATAGGTATAGCATTAACAACTTTGTAACTAGAACAATGGTAAGAGCAAGAAAGATTAATCCAAGCGTATTAAATGCCAAACAAATTAGGGCAAGTGTGATTACTAAATGGTTGAAAACTTACAACTTAAGAGAAGTGCAATACTTGGCTGGCCATAGATACATTAGCAGTACTGAAAGCTTTTTACAGAATGACATGGAAGGGTTAAAAGAAGAAGTTCAGCAGTTCCATCCGCTAGGTTAAACCAAAAATGAAATGAAATCGTTAATTTTACAGAAAGAAAAAAGGATTATGAACTATGCAAACAGGGTTATTATTAACCCAGGTATTATGTTAGGTAAGCCGGTAATCAAAGGGACAAGGGTTACAGTAGAGCTAATTTTAAGAAAGTTATCTGAAGGCATGACCATAGATCAAATGTTGACTTCTTACACTCACCTTTCTAAAGAAGATGTTTATGCAGCTTTAACCTATGCATCTGATCTAATAGCTAATGAGGAGATTATTATTCCACAGGCTTCATGATATTAGCAGATGAGAATATAGGTAGCCACATGGTATCTATTCTACGATCAAAAAACATAGAAGTCTCCCACATCAAAGAAAATCATCGAGGTATAACAGATGAAGAAGTAATCCAATTATCAAAGAATCCTCCAAGGATAATTTTGACAGAAGATAAAGACTTTGGAGAATGGGTTTATGCACATAACGAACAAGATATTAGTGTTATTTTTTTACGATATAATGTGCAGGAATCGGAACATATTGTATCCATACTATTAAATCTATTACAGAGTAAAGGAGATGATTTGTATGGAAAGTTTACCACTATCACTACCCAAAAGATTAGGATTAGATCTTTAAAATAACCTCACACAAAAGGATGTTTTTGATCGGGCATCGAGCCCTCCAAAAAGCACTTAGGAAAAGCGGTGTGCCACCTTCTTATCGTCAGCAAAAAAACCGCCAAGCCTATCAAGTAATCCCGAAAACTCGGGAACACTTGTAGCCCTATGGGTTGCTGCGCAAGCTTGTCACTTTTATTGCGTTCCTCAATCAGTTGCCACGGCAGTTCTCGGTATTTTTTGTAGCCTTAAAAAAAGAAAGGCAACTAAAAATCCCTTCTCTGCCAGTATTTTTGCTCACCTGCGGGTCGCTGCGGGCTGCGGGTAAGTTGATTATTGCCTCCGGCAGGTAGGCTTCCCTTGTGTAAGAACATAGCTGCAAAACGTACTCGTTCCTCGTACTCTTTTTGCACCACCCTTGCTCCATTCGCAGGCGGCTCGCGAAGGCCATCACACAGAGCCAGCCGTTTTTGCTCAGGGCTGTTTTTCCTAAAAGAAAAGAAAGGTAGTGTTCATACCGCACTAGAGAAAAGGCATCGCACAGAAATAAGGTAGAATCCTAGTTTGGTGCATCCCAATCAATAAAGCAAAATGCCACCACACAAACCCAATGCAATTTTACTTTATTGCTCGGAATGGTTTAATACTTACTTGAAGGCTATCTTTTTTTGGGTGGAATGCTGCCAAAACGATGGCGTTAAAACTATTGGTTGGAATAGTTTTAATCCAAGCGTAGGCCTTGTGGGCTTTTGGCAGCGAATGGAACTAGGGGCTATTTTACATAATATGCTTATAGAACAGCTTGGGTATCAGCAAGGGATTTTGCGGCTGCTTATATAAGAACATGTTATGTACATATAGCTTAGGAGGCTAGAAAGGCTGTCCTCTGATGTGGCCTAGGTACATGGTAAACTTGTTCATCTGTTCGGTTGACCCTTTGGGAAAGGTGAAACCCTTTAGGACAAAACAAAAACATTATGAAACTAGAACATTATTTTAAACTAGAAGCAAATCCAAACATTAAATGGAGAACACTACTAATTACCATTTTAGCAGCTTGGTTGATTTATGAAGGGAAACAAGAAATGGGATTATCATTATTAGCAGGTGGATGGGCTACAAAAGGAGAATAAATTACTATCTTGGATGCCAGTAAATGGGCTGTTTAAAACTAACATATCGGCAAGAGGGAGGCTTAGAAAAAAGCATTGTTTATTTAGGGGGAAGCCTAGAGAAAAAAGCGCAATCGGAAAAAAAACGCTACGGTTACTCTCCGTTTGGGTTGGCGTTTAACTCCTTTAGAAGGGAAGATAGTAAAGTGAATGACTTCTTGTATAATGGAGGTACAGAAAGAATATTTGACTTCGATTTAGGATGGGATATGACCCCAAATAGAATATATACGCCTGATTTAGGAAGATTTTGGGGTAATGATGCCTTGGCAGATTTATTTCCAAGTTTAAGTCCCATGCAGTTTGGGTATAATATCCCATAAAGTTCAATGATCCTACTGGTTTGACAGGAGAGTGTCCAGAGTGTCCAGCTGGTACGATAGTATTAGAAGGAGTTACTGTAACCGCATCGAGATTACCACAAATTGATTATTCAAATTGGGCAAGTAGTTTTAACCCTATTATGAGAAATGCAGGGTTGAAATATAAGAGAGGTGATAAAAAATGGTTACAAAGGGCATTTAAACCTTCAAATAAAACTATTAGTTGGACGGGGAAAGTAGAAGAATCGCAATGGAGTAAAGATTTTAGAGGAGCAGTTGGTGGTATTTATGTTGGTGTTGGTGGAGCAATGTTAGCAGCATTTGCATCACCAGTCTTATTGGAAGCTTTGGGGTCAAGTAGTTTTAGTTTCAGTGGGTCATTTTCTGTTAAAGCAATTGTAACAAGGACAGTTATTGAAGCGGGTTCTCAAACATTAGTCAATGTGGTGTCAAACGGGGCTTCAGGTTGGAGAGATCTGGATGTTACGAATGTTGCCTTATCAGCTAGTGGATTAAATTTTGTGGGATCGTCAATTATAGGGTCAACTACAAGGTGGACTCCTTTTAGTCAGAACAGTAACTCTGTATCTTATCTTGGTAATGGCATAACTGGTGGGCAGGCAATAACTGGAATCGGCACTTCATTGTTCTCTGGTGGGCAACGATCCTTGATGGATAAAAGCAGTTTGAATAAAGGACTGGTAAATATGTTTGATGCTTTTAATCATACAAAAGCAAAAGGGGTTGGAGAGACAATTAATAAAAAAGTTTTAAATAAGTAAATGAATGTATCGTGCAGAAGGAAAAAATAAAAGGAATCGCACTTATTGCATCTATAATTCTCATAGGATTAATTGCCCAATTATACAAGAATAGTGTGTACGAAAATCCAAAAGTTTACACTATTGGAACAATAATTAAATTAAGTTCTACAGCTAGTATGGAAATGCAAGCTATTTATTCCTACTCTCTAGATGGGAAAAAGTATGAAAACTCCCAAAATAATTTTGGTAATCAAAGTGTTGCTAAAATAGGCAGGAGGTTTGTAGTTAGCATCCCAATCGGGCATAATAATTACGGAGTAATTATGTTTGATCAACCAGTGTCTAATGGGGTAAAAGCACCCCCAGAAGGATGGAGTGAACTCCCTAATTTTGATAACCTAAAGTGAAGCAACCAATTGGTCTAAGGATGTAAAAAGAAAAAACTAGCGCAAGTGTCTCGCTTGTGCTTTTTTCTTTTACAGAACAACTTTTTTTAAACCAAGAATGAAAAACCAGATTAATAGCTTTACAAAGTCCTATATAAAAAAGAACATAAGGAATAATAAATAGAGCCGGTGCATAAATAAAAGTAGTGTTCTTGGGTCAGTAGTATTGTCTGAAATTTTTTGGGCATAAAGTTGAAAAATTAGGGCAAAAATACTGGTAAGCACTAATACAGCTATTGCGGTATTGTTAGCATTTATTTTAGCTTTTGTAGCCTTATCCCAAAAATAAGTAGGTGTAAAATATACCAAACCATAGATAACATAAAAGATCCCATTATATCCTAGAGCCTTTTGAAAAGTCAAAGCATCATAAAGAGTAGAAAAAAGACTACTAGTGTCAAGTCAAGCATAATATGACGTAATTAATTCATTATATTCCTAAAATCCGCAGCTAATCAACTTGCATACTTGCAAGGTCAAAAAGGGCTGGGATTATGAGCAAATTCCAGCGTAAATTCAGGCATAATCAAATTTGTTATTTGACTTTTCCGTT
>JAMOMJ010000166.1 GCA_027067135.1 Cyclobacteriaceae bacterium | reverse complement strand
TGTATTAACACGTAGTAATAATAAGTTGCCAAAAATAGGAGAGCAGGGGTATCAGATACAAGTTAATAACGAAGAAATAATTATTAGCTCCAACTCGGCACAGGGGCTGTTTTACGGCACACAAACCTTGCTTCAACTTATTAAAAAGAAAAGGCAAGGCATTCAAGTTGCTGGTATGGAAATTAACGATTGGCCGGATGTTGCCCAAAGGGCAGTGCATTACGATACAAAGCACCATCAGGATAAGGTGGCGTATGTAAAGAGCTTTATACGTGATTTGGCCAGATATAAAATTAATATGATGATTTGGGAGTGGGAAGACAAGCTAGCCTTTCCAAGCCATCCTGAAATTGGTGCACCGGGTGCGTTTACCATGCAGGAAATGCAGGAAATTACGGAGTACGCAAAAAAATACCACGTGCAGTTGGTTCCGCTTGTACAAGGTCTGGGGCATGTTAGTTTTATTTTAAAATGGCCCCAACACCAACACTTAAGAGAAATTGCAGCTTCAAACTGGGAGTTTTGCCCGTTAAAAGACGAAACCTACGATTTAATGTTCGACCTCTGGGACGATGCCGTAAAAGCTACACCAGGCAGCGAGTATATTCATATTGGCTCTGACGAAACCTACGAACTAGGTGTGTGCCAGGCCTGTCAGGAAAAAGTAAAAGAAATTGGCAAAAGCGGGCTTTATTTATTGTTTATAAATAAAGCGGCTAAACATCTGCAAAAGAAAGGAAGAAAAGTAATTGTATGGGAAAAACCAATGAAGTGGGAATATGGCGATACCCCTGCCAAAGGAATTGCACCTGTAAAAGGGTTAACATTCTACACCAATGACGGACACATCACACAGGACTACAGGCATGAAATAAAAGCCAAATCCCTGGGACACCAAACATTTGCCTACGATCCTAACCCAGGTATTGAACCCCTTTTTCTTCCTTATTATTTACGCATACGAAATGGAAAAAAAGCACTTGGAAGTCTGGAAAACTCCTATAATCATTTAACCGCAACTGTTCTGTCAAAAAACTTTGAGGGTATGATTAATACTTCATGGGATGATTCGGGATTGCACAATCAAATGTGGATGATGAGTTTTGTATTATCTGCCGAGTATTCATGGAGTGGAGGCAAGCCCGGGTTGGAGCAGTTTGAAGAATCATTTTTTAAAAATTACTATGGGAGTAACTCTTTGGATATGAAGGAGTTGTTTATACTTTTAAATGAAGGTTCCTACTATTATTGGGATTCTTTTGGGCGCAAGGTATGGCATCATAAAAATGTTGAAAAAACCCATTTGCCAGATTTACCACGGGGTGATGCATTGGAATACGACCCTTATTGGAATGCCGAATATGCAGAGATGGTAGGGCGTTCCAAAGAAATGTTGAAAAAAATGAACAGGGTAATATACATTGCTGAAAACAACAGGATATTAGGAGCTAAAAACCAGTATGATCTGGAACTGTTTAAGTCCGTAGCCCAACTAATTAAGCATACCTGTCTCACCTACTTGGATTTGTCTGAAGTGGAAAACGAAATAGCCGCAGCCAATAAAAATAATTTTATCAGTAGAGAATCAGCTTATACTAGTTTAGTAAAAGCACAGAAAATTATTGAAAACACCCTCGAAAGAAGACAAATTGTATTTGATGATTTGGTAACCACCTGGGAAAAAACAAGACTACCTAAAGGCCTATCTACCAAAAGCAAAACCTATTTGCACAGGCAGGATCGTGCACGGCATTTTGCCAACCGAAGAGCAGATATGACCTACTTAATCTACGATGAGCAAAAGTTAGATATAGAAGGTTATTTAGAAAAACTGAAAGCCTATACAGCGTACTATAAAACAACCATTTGGGAAACAGAGGAATAGGGGGTGTTAATATACACCTCCTCAGAGTCTCTCACAGAGGACTCTGAGCAAGATAAGAGTTGGCGGGTTAATCAAATTAAAATTTAGATAAAGACACAAAATAAACTAAACATGAGTATGAAACTTAAACGCAGAGACTTTGTAAAAATGTCCGCTATGACTGCCGGAAGCTTGGCATTGCCAGGTCTTGGGTTTGCCCAATTTGCATCTAATGACGAAAAGCCAATTCGCATAGGTTTTGTAGGAATCGGTGGGCGAGGCTCTTATCACCTTGATGCTGCCTTGGGTATAAAAGGAGTTGTTGTACCAGCAATTTGCGACATTAATGTAACCAACCTTCATCGTGCAAAAAGGTGGGTAGAAGAATCAGGCCAGCCAACGCCCACACTTTACGGAAAAACCGACACCGATTATGTACGGATGTGTGAGCAGGAAGATCTGGATGTGGTTATCTGCGCCACCTCATGGAAATGGCATGCCCCTATATGTATTGCAGCCATGAAAAACGACAAACATGTAGTTACAGAAATACCAATTATTCTTACAATAGACGAAGCCTGGGAGGTAATAGAAACATCGGAGAAAACAGGAAAGTGGGCAACTTTGGCACTGGAGCAGGCATTGGTTGAGTCGGGGTATGCCATGGCCGTGTTAAATATGATACAGAAAGGCGTGTTTGGAGACGTAATTCATTGTGAAGGCGGCTATATCCATGACCTTAGAATGGTTAAATTTAGCCCAACAGAAGAGCCCTGGCGACTGCAACATTCCATCGATCGCAACGGCAACCTTTACCCAGGGCATCCAATGAATAAACTTATGGCGATGACAAACATTAACCATGGCGACAGACTGGATTATATTGTATCTATGAGTTCAGGTGCTACTGCACTTAATGAGTACACCCGAAAACTATACGGAGAAAAACACCCTTATGCTAAAGCCCCTATGAACCAAGGCGATGTTAATGTTTCGTTGCTTCGCACGGTTAAGGGTAAAATGATAACATTAAATTTCGATACTAACACTCCTCACCCCCGGGGAATATATAAAGTACAAGGCAGCAAAGGCAGTTTTATGGCAGCAAGTGGCCTTGGCTCTCACA
>JAMOMJ010000165.1 GCA_027067135.1 Cyclobacteriaceae bacterium | reverse complement strand
AAACGATAATAAAATTGAGGCAATTGGCACGGAATTACTAGGCTTAAAAAGTAATACCTGCTATAGCTTTTCAATAGACTTAGCCTATTCTAATAAATTTAGCTATGATGGTATTATATATAAGCCAACTATGTTAAATATATGGGTGTCTGACGAACCTTGTACAAAGGGTTCTCTTATTTTCAGTTCTCCTGAAATAAGTCACACAAATTGGCAAACATATAGTTTCAATTTATCAGGTAGGTATAATTACATTATTTTGGAGCCCAATTATGTAACTAGCGAAAAATACTACGGAAATGTACTTATCGATAACATTCAAATTCTTGAGAATGAATTAACTCTGGGTAATGATACAACAATATGCCAAGGAGAAACTCTCACTCTTGCCGTTGATAATTTTTGGCAAAATATAGAATGGAGTAATGGATCAACAAAAAATAATGTTGTAGCAGGTCAAGGTACAACTTGGGTAATTGCGCAGAAAGGTAATTGCATTATTAAAGATTCCATAATAATAAAATATCGTGATCCGATTGAAGTAGATTTGGGCGATGACATAAGTTTATGCTTTGCCAACAATATTGAGCTAAATGCTTCCACTCCAAATGGAACTTATAAATGGAATACAGGCTCTACTGAACCTATTATTTACACCAGTTCTCCTGGATTTTACCAGGTAGAGGTGTCTAATGGTTGCCAAATAGTAACCGAAGGTCTTACAGTTTTTGAAAGGAAAAACTGTTGTGAAATAACTGCCCCCAATATTTTTACTCCTAATAATGATGGTTTTAACGATTCATTCCAAATACTGACTAATTCAAACGTCACTACATATAAGGTTAAAATTTTTAATAGATGGGGCATTTTAGTCTATTCTTCGAACGAACTAAATAATTTTTGGAAAGGCAGTATAAATAACTCCAATGAAGCCCCAAATGGAATATATTATTGGGTAATAAATATTACTTGTAATGAAGGCACGTATAATTATAAAAATGAATTTAACGGGTTTGTAACTTTGTTAAAATAAACTTCTATAACCTTTCAAACTTAGGAATTAAATCTAAATTTTTTAACTCACCCTTTTTACCTACCTTAAATGTATAATGTATTAACCCATTGGTTAAAATTATAATTGGTGCTTTTATTGTTCGGTTATACATAGCCACCTGCTCCAAGGTAGTTTGATTAATTCTTACATTAGGCGCTTTGCATTCTACTAAAACATGAGGAGCTCCCGAATTATCATAAACAACCACATCAGATCGCTTCATTTTTGCATTATAAGAAACTCCAGACTCGACTTTTATCAGGCCTTTTGGATAGTTAAGTTCGTTTACAAGGTAATGAATCATGTGTTGCCTAACCCATTCTTCAGGGGTTAAAAGGATGTTCTTTTTACGAATAATATCAAACACATATTCTCCTTCTTCCTTTCGGGTAATCTTAAAATTACAGTTGGGCAAATTCAAAGTTTGCATATTGCAAAGATGCAACACAATTATTTTGATTGTATTTTTGCCATCATTTAAATTGATAAATTATGATAACAAAACAAGGCATTGTAGAAAATTGGTTGCCAAGGTACACAGGCACAGAGTTAGACCAATTTGGAGAATATATTTTGCTTACCAATTTTAAAAACTATTTAACCATGTTCGCTGAAAAATATGGTGTTGAAATGATTGGTGAGGACAAACCCATGCAAACGGTTACTGCGAATAATATAACTATTATTAATTTTGGTATGGGTAGTGCAATGGCAGCAACAGTTATGGACTTACTTTCAGCCATAATGCCAAAGGCTGTTTTATTTTTGGGCAAATGTGGTGGATTAAAGAAAAAAACTGAATTAGGAGATTATATATTGCCAATAGCAGCCATTAGAGGTGAAGGTACAAGCAACGATTACCTTCCACCGGAAGTACCTGCCTTACCTTCATTCAATCTTCAACGTGCGGTTTCTTCGGTTATAAAAAACCGAGGGCAGGACTATTGGTCTGGCGTGGTGTTTACGACCAACCGTAGAGTTTGGGAACACGACAAAGGGTTTAAAAAACGCCTACGCCAAGCACGTGCTATGGGCATAGACATGGAAACAGCGACCATTTTTACGGTGGGCTTTAAAAATGAAATACCCAGAGGAGCTTTATTGCTTGTTAGTGATAACCCAATGATTCCTAGTGGAGTAAAAACTGATAAAAGTGACAACTCAGTTACTAAGAGTTATGTAAACCACCACTTAGAAATAGGCATAGAAGCGCTGATCGAATTAAGAGATTCTGGAGACTCCGTTAAGCACCTTCGGTACGAATAGGTTTTGTATTGTGTTGAACGCTAACCAGAGCTGATTTGTCACTATTTTTGAACATACTGAACAGTTGGAAATTACACACAACAAATAAGTTTAACATAATGCTTCTTACTTCAACATAGGTTTGTTATAATGTTCCTTTTTATTATTTTCGAACCTTTTATAAATGATACTTATGTTTAAATTTCCCCATTATCGCCAGCTCGACACAATGGATTGCGGCCCCACGTGTCTTAGAATTATAGCAAAGTATTATGGTAAAAACTACACGCTGCAATCATTACGCGAAAAAAGCTTTATAACAAGAGAGGGGGTTTCATTATTAGGAATTAGCGATGCGGCAGAATCTATAGGGTTTAGGACATTGAGTGCAAAAATGCCTTTCGATAATTTAAAAGAGGATGCCCCTACTCCTTTTATCGCACATTGGCGACAGCAACACTTTGTAGTGGTTTATGGGTTTAAAAAAGACAAAGTACTAGTGTCAGACCCAGCCCATGGGCTGGTTAAATTTAGTAAAAAAGAATTTTTAGACGGGTGGCTTAGTGATAAAGATAAGGGGGAAGAAACAGGAGTGGTGCTATTATTAGAAACAACTCCTGATTTTTACAGTGCCGAAGGTGAAGTAGTTGACAAAACAGGTTTTTCTTTCTTATTCAAATATTTAAGGCCTTATAGAAAATTTAT
>JAMOMJ010000164.1 GCA_027067135.1 Cyclobacteriaceae bacterium | reverse complement strand
TGGCAACTCTAAGGTAAAAGTAAGTTCAGATGAACTTCAGCAAAATAAAGACAAAATTGTAACTACACTTACCAATTTTAATATTGGCATTTCAAGTATTAGAGCAACCATAGGCCCAACGGTAACTCTTTATGAAATTGTACCTGATGCAGGTATTAAAATTTCTAAAATTAAAAACCTTGAAGATGATATTGCCTTAAGCTTATCGGCTTTAGGGATACGAATTATTGCACCAATCCCTGGTAAAGGAACCATTGGTATTGAGGTGCCTAATAAAAACCGGGAGATGGTTGATATTAAAGGGGTGCTCGGTACTGAAAAGTTTATGAAGAGTGATGCTGAATTGCCAGTAGTACTGGGTAAAACTATTTCTAACGAAGTGTTTATGGTGGATTTAGCCAAAATGCCTCATATTTTAATGGCAGGTGCTACAGGGCAAGGTAAATCAGTTGGGCTTAATGTGCTTCTTACTTCGTTAATTTATAAAAAGCACCCATCTCAACTTAAGTTGGTATTGGTAGATCCTAAAAAGGTTGAACTTAGTCTTTTTAATAAGCTTGAAAGGCATTTTTTAGCCAAGTTGCCAGATAAAGAAGATGCCATTATCACAGATACCAAGCAGGTAATTCATACGCTTAATTCACTTACTATCGAAATGGATGCTCGTTATGATTTGCTAAAAGATGCGGGAACCAGAAATATAAAAGAATATAACGCCAAGTTTATCAAGCGCAGACTTAACCCTGAAAAAGGCCATCGGTTTTTGCCCTACATTGTGCTGGTAATAGATGAATTAGCAGACTTGATGATGACAGCTGGTAAGGAAGTTGAAACCCCAATCGCAAGGTTGGCACAATTAGCCAGAGCCATCGGCATTCACTTGGTGGTGGCTACACAACGGCCATCGGTTAATGTAATTACGGGTACTATTAAAGCAAACTTTCCAGCTCGTTTAAGTTTTAGAGTAACCTCAAAAATTGATTCTAGAACTATATTAGATGCAGGTGGAGCAGACCAGTTGGTCGGTATGGGCGACATGCTTTTCTCTCAAGGTTCAGATACCATTCGTTTACAATGTGCTTTTGTAGATACCCCTGAGGTGGAGAATATTTGTGATTTTATTGGAGAACAAAGAGGCTATGAATCCTCTTATTTACTTCCTGAGTTTGTAGGAGAAGAAGCAGGAGATAGCATGGAAGTTGATTTAAATGATAGAGATGCTTTATTCGATGATGCTGCACGAGTTATTGTAACGCACCAACAAGGAAGTACCAGTTTGATTCAACGAAAGCTTAAATTAGGGTATAATAGAGCAGGCCGATTAATTGACCAATTGGAGGCAGCAGGAATAGTAGGCCCATTCGAAGGAAGCAAGGCAAGATCAGTATTAATTCCAGATGAATATAGTTTGGAACAGTTATTGAATGAACTGAATGGAAAATGATTTTTTAATCAATCACATTCGTATTTTTGTGTGATTATTAGTTAGCAAAAAAATAATATTATGAAAAAGAATTTAACGATGGGGCTTGTATTGATGATGGTGTCATCTATGGCTTCGGCTCAAAATGCAAAAGCAATACTAGATGCCATGAGCACCAAATACAAAGCTATCTCTTCGTTTACCTCCAATATTGATTATACTATGATAAACAAAGCCGATGGTATAAACGATACATTCAAAGGAAGCATTGCAGTAAAAGGCGATATGTATAGCCTTAAAATGGGTGGGCAGGAAGTAATTAATAATGGTGTTACAGTGTGGACTTTCTTGCCAGATGATAATGAGGTTAATATAGATGACCATAGTGCAGAAGCGGGAGATATTACTCCTTCGAGCATTTACACTATTTATAAAAAAGGATTTACCTATGTTTTATTATCACCTATTACAGTGAGTGGTAAAAAATACGATGTAATTGATTTAATTTCTACCAACAAGGAAGCACAGTTTTATAAAATTAGATTGCAAATAGCGCAGTCGGATAAAACACTAGGGAAGTTTACAATGTTTGATAACGAAGGAAGTGAATTTTCTTACACTATCTCAAACTTTAACTCCAAAGTAAATCTTAAGGATTCAGACTTTGTATTCAATGAAGCAGCTCATGCAGGAGTTGAAGTAATTGATTTAAGATAAACTCTAATTTTAATAGTACTTTTAAAGCCACTTTATGTGGCTTTTTTTATGCGCCACAATGAAGATGAAGTAAGAAATAATTTCAAAAAATGTATAACAACACAAACAAACAAACACTATTGCCAATTTGGCTTGCACTTGCCATTGGCGCAGGTATTGTTATTGGCGCTCAATTTATAGATAAACCCATTCAAACAAAAAAGACTGGATCGGCTGTTGAAAAAATGCGTGAGGTATTGCTCAGCATTGATAATAATTATGTGGATAGTGTTAACGTGGATTTTCTGGTGGAGCAAGGCATTAAGGGAATGATTAAAGAACTGGATCCTCATACTTCTTACATTCCAAGTAACGAAATAAATAGAGCCAATGCAAACCTCAGAGGTAGCTACGATGGTATAGGAATAGAATTTGATGTAATTCAAGATACAATTATAGTGGTACTTCCCATGAAAGATGGACCTTCTGCAAATGCTGGTATCAAAATTGGTGATCGAATTATTTCTGTAAATGATGAATCCGTTATAGGAATTAAAATTGACACCAAGGGGGTAACAAGTCGATTGCTAGGAGAGAAGGGGAGCGAAGTTGAACTTATTATATATCGCCCAAAAACTAAAAAAGAAATTCCTTTTAAGATAAAAAGAGGTAGTATTTACAGACCTACTGTAGATGCAGTTTATATGATTGATGAAGAAACTGGTTATATCAAATTGCACAGTTTTGGTTCTTCTAGCGCTACTGAAATATCTGATGCCATTGATGAACTAAAATCAAAAGGAATGACCCAGCTAGTATTCGATTTACAAAGTAACCCTGGCGGTTATTTAATAGCTGCTGAAAAAATTTCGGATGAATTTATTAAAGAAGATGCCGTTATTGTTACTCAAA
>JAMOMJ010000163.1 GCA_027067135.1 Cyclobacteriaceae bacterium | reverse complement strand
AGCACACCATAAACCATGTACAATCAATATTGGCTTGTAAGCCCAATGCCATTATTACAGATAAACACCCGGCTTATTTTACCACCGAGTGGGCAAAAGAAAAAGCTCAAAAATTAAATATCCCAGTTATTCAGGTGCAACACCATAAAGCACATTTTGCAGCTGTACTTGCCGAAAACAATTTATTAAACTCAGCAAAACCAGTATTGGGCGTAATATGGGATGGTACCGGAATGGGTAACGACCAGCAAATTTGGGGAGGCGAGTTTTTTGTTCACCAGCATAAAGAGATTGAAAGAGTTGATTGTATTGGCTATTTCCCTTTTATTTTAGGAGATAAGATGGCCAAAGAACCAAGGATTTCAGCCTTATGCCTATGCCATTCCATTGCAGGTTATGAAAAAATACTTAAACCAAAATTTACAAATAAGGAATGGCTCCTTTACCAAAAATTACTTAGTAATAGCAACCATAAGCTTACCACATCAAGCATGGGGCGGCTTTTTGATGCAGTTGCCTCGCTCCTGTTAAATTGTAACAAAACAAGTTACGAAGGAGAAGCTGCCATTCAACTGAAAAACCTGGCTAAAAATTATAGTACATACAACCAACCCAATATATCCTGCTCCTATTTTAGTTTTACTAATGAGTTGCCTGTAAACAAAGCCATTTATTTAATAGAAGCCATTCTTCAGGATTTAAAAAAAGGCACGAAGCCTGACAAAATCGCTTACGCTTTCCATATTTCTTTAGTAGATTTGGTAAGGAGGGTTGCCCTTAAAAAGGCAATCGCACCTATTGCTTTTAGTGGTGGCGTGTTTCAAAACGAGTTACTGACAGATTTGATGATATCGTTACTTAAGAATGATTTTAAGTTATTTTTTCATAAACAATTACCTCCTAATGATGAAAATATTTCGTTTGGCCAACTGGCATTTTATATGCAGTGTAGTAAAGGAGAAAACACATTATGAGTAAAGTACTAATACCAGAATATGAAAGTTTAATTTTTCAATTTAGGGGGATGAAAGTTATGGTGGATTCTGACTTGGCATTGCTTTATGATGTGCCAACTAAAGCTTTGAAGCAACAAATTAAAAGAAACATCGCACGTTTTCCTGAAGACTTTATGTTCAAGCTTTCTAAGGTTGAAAAAGATGAACCGGTCACAAATTGTGACCGGTTGTCAAACCTAAAACATTCATCTGTAATGCCCCTGGTATTTACCGAACAAGGTGTATCCATGCTACGCTCTGAAAAAGCGATACAAATCAATATCGAAATTATGAGGTCTTTTGCCCGGTATCGAGCTTTGATTAGAGAAAATAGTGAGTTAAAAAAGGAGATCAATAAACTGGATAAAAAACTTAACCAAGCATTTAAATTTCTTTTAGAAAAAATAGATGTATTGCATCAAAAAGAAAGTAAGCCACTAAATCCAATTGGCTTTAAACCTGTTAAAAAATGAAATACCTAACCGAGTACCGCAATGCCGAAGAAGTTCATAAACATATCGAACTTTTAAAAAAGATTGTTACCAAAGAATGGACAATAATGGAAACCTGTGGGGGACAAACACATGGGTTGGTAAAAAATGGCATTATGGATATGCTGCCCAAAGAAATAACCATGGTACATGGCCCTGGCTGCCCTGTATGTGTAACCCCTCTCGAGCTAATAGATAAAGCTGTTTATCTTGCTGGCCGGGAAAATGTGATTTTATGTTCGTATGGCGATATGCTTCGGGTGCCGGGCTCTGAAAAAAGCCTGCTGCAAATTAAAGCCGAAGGAGCGGATGTTCGAATTTTATATTCTCCGTTGGAAGCACTAAATATTGCCAAAGATAATCCCGACAAAGAAGTTATATTTTTTGCCGTGGGATTTGAAACCACCGCCCCTGCCAATGCCCTGTCGGTATATCAGGCAGGCAAATCAGGTATAACCAATTATTCTATTTTAGTGTCGCATGTACTGGTGCCACCGGCAATAGAAGTTATTCTTGACGATAAAGAGAACCAAATCCAGGGTTTTTTGGCGGCAGGCCATGTGCTTACCATTATGGGGTTTGAAGAATATTACCCCATTGTAGAAAAATACAAAGTACCCATAGTGGTAACAGGGTTTGAACCCTTAGATTTGATTCAAGGCATTTTAATGGTTGTTCAGCAACTTGAAAAAGGAGAATACAAGGTAGGAAACCAATACACTCGTGTGGC
>JAMOMJ010000162.1 GCA_027067135.1 Cyclobacteriaceae bacterium | reverse complement strand
ATAAAGAAGCCATTAAGGTAATTAAAAACGTATTTGAGGTAAGCAACCGCACCTGGAGGGGCATTGGTGAAATTCCTTTGAGTGGCTTTAAACTAAAAGAAGAATTTTCTGATTATGATGCCGAAATTAAGTTTAATGTTCCTGTTGGCAGAGTAGATGAAAATGCTGTTTGCATTGCAGGCGATGTGCTTAAAGGAATAAAAAAACCTTACCAATGCCCTGCATTTGGTAAAACCTGCGACCCTGAAAAACCTCAGGGGGCTCCTATGGTTTCGTCTGAAGGTGCCTGTGCTGCCTATTACCATTACACCACTTTTTAAACCCTGTTATTATGCCTAAAATGAACTTACAATGCCCTATGCCTCAACTGGATTTTGATATTATTACCTTAGGCCATGGAGGTGGAGGCCTGCTTACCAATAAATTGCTGGATAAAGCCATTTTTACATTATTTAACAATGAAAAATTACAAACCCGACACGATGGTGCCGTACTTAGCTTTCGTAATAAGGTGGCTTTTTCAACCGATAGCTTTGTAATATCTCCTGTATTTTTTCCGGGAGGGAACATTGGCGAACTTGCCGTAAATGGTACTGTAAACGATGTGGCTATGTGTGGAGCCTCTCCCAGCTATATCTCATTGGCACTCATTATTGAAGAAGGGCTGCCCGTAACCGAGTTGTGGGATATTTTAGTGCAGGTAAAAGCGGCTGCCGACAAAGCAGGGGTGCTTGTGGTTACAGGCGACACCAAAGTAGTAGAAAGAGGCAAAGGAGATAAGATTTTTATTAATACCACAGGCATTGGCGAAATGCACCCCAAGGCAGAAATAAGTACCGAAAATATTACAGAAGGAGATAAAATTATTATTAGCGGCAATGTAGCTACTCATGGCATGGCCATTATGTCGGTACGTAAGGGGCTGGAATTTGAAACTTCTATTGAAAGTGATACCTGTAACCTTAACCATACCGTTAAAAGTTTATTAGACGAATTTGGTGCAGACATCCACCTGATGCGCGACCCAACCCGGGGCGGTGTAGCCTCCACCCTTAACGAAATAGCCGGAGGTATTGGTAGGGGAATCAATATCCATCAAAATGATATTCCTATAGACGCCCGGGTAGAGAGTGCCTGCGAAATTTTGGGCCTCGACCCTCTGTATGTAGCAAACGAAGGTATTTTTATCGCTTTTGTTAACGCTTCTAAAGCGAAGGCATATCTTAGCAAATTACAATCTTTAGCGTATGGAAGCCAGGCGGCAATTATTGGTGAAGTGGTAAACGACCACCCCTCTAAAGTAATACTTACCAGTAAAATTGGGGGTAAACGTGTGGTTAATATGCAGGTGGGCGAGCAGCTTCCTCGTATTTGCTAAGTAACTGTAAATAATTAAGTTTTAATCGCAGGGCGGTAGCCCATTATATTTAATTCCCCGACCCTTTGGGTCGAAAATAATAATGTTTGCCGAGCAAACTGCCTTTTTTGATACCCCGATGGCTCTGCCTCGGAATAGTTTATTACTTCTATTCGCTTTCAAAATGCCACAAAAAGTTCGATTCTTGCCTCCTAACCTGAGTTGCTAAATTAAATAAGAATGAAAAACATAAAAGAAGCTGTAGCCTATATAAAAAACCAACTCGATTTTAAACCGGAAGCAGGAATAATACTAGGCACCGGTCTGGGTGGTTTAGTTAAAATAATGGAAGTTGAAAAAGAAATTCCGTATGATGATATTCCACATTTTCCGGTGTCAACGGTAGAAAGCCACCACGGAAAGCTTTTGCTTGGCACATTAAATGGCAAAAAAGTAGTGGTTATGCAAGGGCGTTTTCATTATTACGAAGGTTATAGTTTAAAGCAGGTTACCTTCCCCGTAAGGGTAATGAAACTGTTGGGCATAAAACAATTATTTGTTTCAAATGCAGCAGGAGGCCTTAATACTAACTTTCAGATTGCTGATTTAATGATATTAAACGACCATATAAACCTGCAACCTGACAACCCGTTAACAGGAGCCAATTACGATAAACTAGGGCCTCGTTTTCCGGATATGAGCCAGCCTTATAGTCGTAAACTAATTAAAAAAGGCCTAAAAATAGCACTAACAATGGAGTGCAATGTACACCAGGGAGTGTATGCCGTTGTACCAGGCCCTAATCTGGAAACCCCAGCCGAATATAAATATTTAAGTATTATTGGAGCAGATGCTGTAGGTATGAGTACCGTACCCGAAGTGATTGTGGCTCGCCATATGGATATACCTTGTTTTGCCGTTTCGGTTATTACCGACCTCTGCTACCCAGGTGCGATTGAAGAAGTAAAGATTGAAAAAATATTGGCAGCCGCTGCAAAAGCCGAGCCTTTTTTAACTGAGTTAATGAGTAAAATGCTGGAATAAAAATACTAAACAAACCGTCACTGCGAGAAATTAATATAATCTTATACGTCAATATATTTCACTTTCGAAGCAGTCTTTTACTTTGGACAGATTACTTCGAATTTTAAAGAAAAAAATCTGCCATTGACGTTATTATGTATTTGTAATTAATTTAACAATCTACTATGAACATCATCGATTTTATTATTGGAGTTACGTTAATGAATGCTATGCCCCATTATGTATTAGGAGTATGGAAAAGGCGAATACTTAGTGCATTTGGTTTTGGCAATATGCAAAATATGCTGTATGGCTTACTCAATTTCGCTATTTCAATTGGTTTGTACTTATACCAATATGGGTTAGGCCATTTACTTTCTAATGGCATTTATTTAGGGGCAGCCACCATGCTTATTATCTACTTTGTAACAAGTAAAGTGCTTTTTAAAGTGTTTAATAAAAACCCTAATTTATAACTTATTTTCTTTGCGCCTTCACTAAAGCTTTAGCGTAAGCGTTGTGCTACCATAAGCTGCTAGGATTACAAAAGCGAAATTTGAAAACCAGTTGAATAAACCAAATCAATGGGAGTACCATAGTATTTTAGAAGTAAAATGAACAACGAACTTTGGAACAGACAATACGCTAAATTCAGCGCCTATGGTTTTCTTAAAAACCTTCGTTTTTTTGATGCTTTTTTTATTTTATTTTTACTTGAAAAAGGGCTTTCCTATACCGAAATAGGAATTCTTTATGCCGCACGTGAAATCATAATTAATATTGTAGAAGTTCCATCGGGCTTTATTGCAGATAAGTACGGAAGAAAGAATGCGCTTATCGGCTCTTTTTTATTCTACATCCTATCATTCTCCATTTTCTATTTATCAGAAAGTTTTTGGCCATTTCTATTGGCTTTTTTAAGCTATGGCGTAGCGGATGCGTTTCGATCTGGCACGCATAAAGGAATGATAATGGATTATCTTAAGCTCAATAATTGGCAAAGCGAAAAGATTAATTATTACGGCCATACCCGAGCTTGGTCGCAAAAGGGGTCTGCTATTTCATCGCTTATAGCCGGCATTATTGTTTTTTACAGTGGTTCCTACCAGTCCATATTTTTATATTCTATTGTTCCTTATTTAATTAATTTACTATTGATTTTAAGTTACCCTCAAGAAATTAACCTTTCTAAATATTCAAAAAAGGAACAAAATTCATTAACGCTTAAATCATTTTTTCAAGTAATAAAACAACCTGCGGTGCTTAGCATTATGAACGCCTCCGCATTACACTCTGCTTATTTAAAAGCCGTTAAAGATTATATTCAACCTTTAATGGTGAGTGTAGCTATGGTTATTCCCATAATGTTAACCGTAGAACCTGATAAGAAAAATGGTTTGCTCATAGGCATTTTCTATTTTGCCATTTACCTGGCCACCTCCAGAGCATCGCAACTAGCCGCAAAAGTGGCGGCTTCTAACAAAAACAGAGTATCGCATCAAACTTTAATAGCTGGGTTCTTATTTGGTATTGGCTCTGGCCTGTTTTACTTCTACGATGTATGGGTAGTTGCTCTTTTACTATTTGTAGGAATATACCTTATAGAAAATATGCGAAAACCCATACTTACGGGTTTTATTGCAGATAATGTGCCGAACGAAATGTTGGTAACCATAATATCTGTTCAATCTTTAATAAGTACACTCATAACTGCTCTGCTGGCATTAGCCTTTGGTATTACGGCAGATGCTTTTGGAATTGGCATTTCGTTTGTGGTAATTTCTTCGATATTGCTTCTAGGTACAATTTTATTAGATAGGCTCTACTGAAAAGTCCCAAGTGCGTTAAAACATTTTTAGTTAAATAAGAGGTTAGAGCCCTTGTTGTACTTTCTCATCGGGGTTGCTGCCATTAATAACCGTAACTATCATATCTCTAATTTCCTGATTGCTTAACCATAATGCATCATCTTTAAGGTCTATAACAAGGGTGTTAGTCAACCAAGCTTCACAGGTGTCTCCATTAGCATTGTGGTTAAGAATTACACTAACTTTTGGTGGATAAGCCGTAGGGATAACTTCTGGCCATATCAGGTTAAATTGGTGTTTTTCGCAACCTCCGGAATAAGAAACTTCAATGAACATTTTCAACTCGTTATCATTGACTGATACACTATTAATAACAAAAGGGTCTGATCCTTCATTTTTAGTAAGCTGTTCTTGTGCGTTGATATAAGCCTGTGCTGATCTTGTGAGTTTGAGATCGAATTCTTCGGAGGCGGCCTTAAGCTCGTTGGAGCTTTTTTGGCATTGAAACATTATTCCTGTTAATATCAAAACCATTATCAAATTCCCTTTTTTGTTCACCTTCATAGTTGTTTAAAATTCAGCTTACTTTCTATAATATAGACACCATACACACATAAAAGGTTGGAATTACAAAATATACACCATTAGCAGTTGACGATATTTTGGTCTAACTCATCGTTAAATAAGTTAGATTATAAACAAGTTAGCCTGGATTATTCATGAGTTTAGAATAAGTAATGATGCGAACAATTTATATCAATTGATTGTCAGGTATTTATGGCAGGGTTAACCCCGACAATTCTAAAATTTAACTTCCCCATTTTTGGGTATTATATTCTTTGTGAATTGGTTGTCCTTAAATTACAACTAACTGATTATCTGAATTTTAGAATTAGTCGGCTCTTTGGGCGGAAAAAAAATGTGAATTTTTCGGGTTAGGTTTTATTAGAAATGTCAGTAACAATCAACCAAATTTCAGATGGTGTGATAAAATGCATTAATTCAGAAAATAATTGTCATTGCTCCTTTTCTAAAAGAGATTAACAATAGTAATACTAACTGAGTAAGAGGAAAAAAGCACAACAGAGAATAGAAAATCACTCGTCATTAATTATAACGACAACTGATTAACAGCTAGTTACAATATTTATTTACAAGTAAATGGAAAGAAATGGCACGTTCTTCTTACAACTTACAACAGAATATTGCATACCAAGTAGCCACTGCAGAGGCATACCCAAGCAATGCTGGCATGGAACCCTTTTTTAAATATTCAATAAAAGTAAGCTCCTTTACCTGCCCCATGGCAGCAACCCCTGCAGCTGACCCAATGGCTAAAATACTTCCTCCCGTTCCAGCTGTAACGGCCAGTAATACCCAGTAGGCATAAGGTATTCCTTCGGGCAACATTTTTATTACGGCTGCTGTTAACGGCACGTTGTCAAAAATAGAAGACAGTAACCCTAAACTAATATGCCCAATTGCCACCATCTTTAAATTATCCACAGGGTTATCTCCAAAAACAATGGTAGCTGCTTGTGCAAGTAAACCATGATAGGCCAAAGCACCAACAGCCAATAAAATACCAATAAAAAAATTGAGAGTTGCCATATCAATGGTTTTAATAATATTAACAATATGCCCTGCTCTCTTTTTAAGAATCCCTTTCTTTAACCTACGATCGATAACAATAGCAGCTGCACCTAAACCCATTAAAATGCCTATAAAAGGTGGCAGGTGGAAAAAATTAACCATTACTGCAAACCCGAATGTAAATAAACCGATAAATATAATGCCCCATTGTAATGGTAAATCTTCATCCATTTTATAAGGTACTCTTTCTTCCTTTGAAATATTTTTGGTTATTAAATATTGAGGTACTATCCAAGCTGCTACCGAAGGAAGAAATCCAAAAAGTACAATTTGCCATGCAGTAAACTTACCAGCTAACCAAAGCATTATTGTGGTAACGTCTCCAACAGGCGAAAGAGCTCCTCCTGCATTTGCAGCTATTACAATGTTAATAACGTATAAAATCAAATTATCTTTCTTAGTGTAGAGATGCCTCCCTATTTGAATCATCACCAACGTTGTGGTTAAATTATCGAGCAATGATGAGCCTATGAAAGCTGTTAAACCAAGTATCCAAAACAATTGCTTATCGGTAATATTAAACGAGGCAAGCTTAGATTCAATCCAAGTAAAAAAACGGAAGTGACCCATCATTTCTACAATGGTCATGGCTCCCATTAAAAAAATTATGAGTTCAAAAATCTCAGCTGACTCATGCACAATTGCTGTTTGCAACAGTTTTTCATCTTGCCCTATAGCCACCACCACCCACATAAATGAGCCCATAACCAAAGCAATCCAGCTTTTATTTACTTCTAATTTATCTTCAAACGTAATGGCTAAAAAACCTATTAAAAAAATACCAATGAGGAGGTAAGATTGGAGCTGATACATAACACTATGCTTGGTTTACTAGGTGAAATTTATATATATCAGCCACAAAATTAGAGCCTTATTTTGCCTCAAAAACTAATAATTATCAGGTAAATAAATGAGTTTTTTACACCAAATTTATCTATCCTGAACTATTTATGAAAATAGTTCAGGATATAAGTGATACAGCAAACTCTCGTGTGATTACAAAGGGAAACTCCCTCTCAATTAGCAATTTCATTGCCTGTTACTAAACTCTAATTCATTGCATTAGGGTTAATTATTGAACTTCCCTCCTACAACTCCCATTCTTTAGAAATAGTTTCCATGGCCGATTTGCTGGATAAATCGTACTGGCATGGGACAACTGAAATGTAATTATTATCTACTGCCCATTGGTCGTTATCTGTACCTTTATCAAAATTTACAAATTCGCCCGCCATCCAAAAATATCTTCTTCCGTAAGGATCGTGACGTTCGTCAAACTCTTCTTGCCATTTGGCATCGGCTTGTTTACAAATTTTTAACCCTTTAATCTCTTCTTTTTGAATTGCTGGAAAGTTTACATTTAAAGCGATTCCCTTTGGTAAGCCTCTCTTAAGAGTTTCTTTGGCAAGCTTAATAATATGCGATACCGTATGGCTAAAATCAGCCTCAGAAGAATAATCACAAAGTGAAAAGCCAATCGCTGGTAAACCTTCTAACGCGGCTTCAATGGCAGCCGACATAGTACCTGAGTAGAGCACACTTATAGAAGTATTGCTGCCATGGTTTATACCGCTTACCACCAAATCAGGTTTACGGTCTTTGAGCACATAATGCTTGGCAATTTTTACACAATCGGCTGGTGTGCCCGAGCACTCGTAGGCATCTACTCCATCAAAAATATCTGATTTCTCTAATTTTAAGGTATCTCCAATGGTAATGGCATGCCCCATACCCGATTGTGGGCTATCTGGTGCAACTACTACCACCTCACCAAAAGTTTGCATGGCTTCTACTAAAACACGTATTCCTTTAGACGTAATACCGTCATCATTAGAAATTAAAATTAAAGGTTTTGACATTTTGTGTGGTAAAAAATTAAAAAGGGTGGAACTAAATTATTCCATTATAAAAAGCAATAATTCGGCTTAAATCGTAACGTTTATCGGCTCTAAGATTGTTCACTCTCATATACTCATCTACTTTATCTGCACGTTTAGCCAATATTTTTAGCAAGTCCTTTTTCTTTAAGCTATACTTTGTAATTATTCCTTTATCATCCAAAAAGTAATATGTATAAACAAGTACTTTTCTACTATAACTAATTGCAGAGCCGTACGCATTTATATAATTGGGGTCTTGTACTGTTTTATCTATTATTTTCTCTCTACAAAGTAATGTTAGCCTACCTTCTACCAATACTTCAAAAAATATGGGGGTTTCATACTGATTTACTAATGCATAAGGAAGCACATAAAACTCTCGGTATGAATCTACGGTTTCATCAAATATTTGAAAGTAAAAAACCTTTTTGCCACTGAATGTGTAAATTTTTTTATCAGATTCGACTTGAACAAGTTCCTGATCAAGGTTGTATTTTATTTTACCCACAAGGGTGTCCTCATTTACTAATACCAACATTCCTTTGTGCCAAATTTCCGATGGAAACTCTTGAGCCTTGACAGCAAAGGCGCTAATAATAAATACTAGAAAAAGGGTTTGTTTTATCATTACTCTTTTAATATTTGGTGTCCCATTTTATCACGTTTGGTCTTAAGGTATGTCTCATTATGCTTATTGGGTGCAATTTCAATAGGAACAGTATCTACAATTTCCAAGCCATACCCCATTAAACCAGCTCGTTTTTTAGGATTATTAGAAATGAGCTTGATTTTGGATATCCCTAAATCATTCAATATTTGAGCTCCAACACCATAATCTCGATTATCTGCATTAAAGCCTAGCTCTACATTGGCTTCTACGGTATCCATTCCTTCTTCTTGAAGTTTGTACGCTTTAAGCTTATTTTCTAATCCAATTCCTCGGCCTTCCTGGTTCATATAAAGCACTACGCCTGTTCCTTCTGCATCCACCATTCGCAAAGCCTCATGAAGCTGTGGCCCACAATCGCAACGGCAAGAGCCAAAAATGTCTCCTGTAACACAAGAAGAATGTACACGAACTAAAACAGGTTCGTCTTTGCCCCAACTCCCTTTAGTGAGTGCCAAATGGTTTTCACCTGTGTTTTTTTGTGTATAATAAGTTAAATCAAAATCACCATAGGTTGTTGGCATTTTTACTTTAATTCCTTTTTCAATTAAAGATTCTTTTTGAAGTCGATAATTAATTAGCTCTTCAATAGAAATTAATTTTAAATTGAATTTTTCTCTAACTTTTAAAAGATCAGGCAGTCGTGCCATCGTGCCATCTTCGTTCATAATTTCCACCAAAACACCTGCAGGTGCATAACCTGCCATTCTTGCTAAATCAATAGCTGCTTCGGTATGGCCTGACCTGCGAAGCACTCCTCCTTTTTTTGCTTTTAAAGGAAATATATGTCCTGGTCTTCCCAAGTCTTCAGGTTTAATAGAAGAATCTACCAACGCTCGAATTGTCTTTGCTCTATCGCTGGCAGAAATACCTGTGGTGCAACCATGCCCATTTAAATCGACCGAAACCGTAAAAGGGGTTGCGTGCAAAGCAGTGTTTTTGCCTACCATTAAATCTAATTCAAGCTCATCGCAACGGCTTTCAACTAAAGGGGCGCAAATTAAACCACGCCCATGTGTGGCCATAAAATTGACAATTTCCGGAGTAATTGTTTCAGCAGCACAAATAAAATCCCCCTCATTCTCTCTATCCTCATCATCTACTACAATGATTACCTCTCCATTTTTTATAGCTTCAATAGCTTCTTCAATGGTATCTAATTTACTCATGCCTTGTAAGGTTTAATTTGTTCAAAATTAGCTAGTCATTAGCTAAAACTAATTACTTTAATATAACATTCCCTAATAGAGAAGCAATTTCTGCTTCTGTACTTTTTAGCTCTGCATGTATCTGTTGTATTTCGGTTTGCTCAGCCTCGTTGCTGGCGGTTTTTAAGCGCTCAATATTATCTTCTAGCATTCTGCGTACTACTCGTTGTTTTAACCTCAAAATATTAGTAAGTGCCGTTCTTTCCAAATGTTCTTTTTCCGACTCATTGGGGATAAATATTCTATATTTATCTTTCCATTGAGAGCTAATATCTCTTTTCTTACTTATAATATCAATCACAGTTCTACGAACTTCTGCACTTCCATTCTTAATAAAATAGTCGATGGTTGCGGTGTTACCTTTGCCAAGTTCCTCTCTAAACTTATTAAATATCTCTGCATGCGTTTCCGACAAAAATTCAACATCTTCCAATTCATTTAAAAGGTAACTTTGTAAGGAGGTTTCCTTATCTAACTCTACATGTGCGTATTCCAATAATAATCGAATGCTTTCTTGCTCTTGGTATTTTATTATTTCTATTGGATCCCAAATAACTTCTTGTTCGCTAGGTTGATCTGGTACGAGTGCTACTTCCTCAGTCTTTGAATAGTTAGAGAATTTTGATTTCTTCCTTAATATTTTGTTAAGTTCACCAATTAAGATATGTTCTTCAATTTGTAATAAGTCGCCTGCTTCTTTTATATAAACCGACCTTTTAATGGCATCTGGAATAACCGCAATAGAAGAAACAATTTCTTTAATAGAATCTGCTTTTTTAATAGGGTCTTTTTCAGCTTCCTGAGCTAGCAGGTTGGCTTTAAAATGAATGAAATCTTCTTTTTTCTCTTCTAAATATTTCTTAAAATTTTCACTACCCAGGGCTTTCGAATAACTATCAGGATCTTCTCCTTCTGGCAGCAATACCATTTTAACATTTAGCCCTTGAGCCAAAATCATATCAATACCGCGTAGAGAAGCCTTTATACCAGCCATATCTCCATCGTATAAAACCGTAATTGAGGGGCTAAAGCGTTGAATTAATTTTATTTGTCCGTCTGTTAAAGAGGTACCCGAAGAAGCCACCACATTTTCAATACCTACCTCATGTAAAGAAGTTACATCGGTATAGCCTTCTACTAAATAGCAATTTTCAGCCATTCGTATAGCCTGTTTCGCTTGAAACATGCCATATAGCACTTGGTTTTTAACATAAATACTCGTTTCAGGAGAATTGATATATTTAGGCTTATCGTCTTTTTTTAAAGCCCTTGCCCCAAAACCAACGACTCTACCTGATACATTATGGATAGGAAAAATGACTCGACCTCGGAAGCGATCATATTTCTTATTTTCCTTAATAATGAGAAGCCCTGCTTTTTCGAGCATTTCTTCTGTATGTCCATTTTTTAAGGCGTACTTGTAAAACCCATCCCATTCGTCTTTAACAAACCCCAATTCAAATTTTTTCAAAATGACATCTGTCATTTTTCGCTCTTGAAAATAGCCTAACCCGATAGAACGTCCCTCTTGGGTATCCCAAAGGGTAGAGGCAAAATATTCTTTTGCTGCATTTAAAATTATATAAAGACTTTCTCGTTCACTTTGTTGTTGAGCTTGATCATCAGTTAGTTCCTCTTCCTGAACTTCGATACCATACCTTTTAGCCAAAAATTTCAAGCTTTCTACATAGTTCAGCTTTTCCATTTCCATTACGAAATCAAGGGCATCCCCTGATTTGCCACAACCAAAACATTTGTAGAATCCCTTTACTGGAGATACAGAAAACGAAGGAG
The DNA here is from genome assembly GCA_027067135.1 of Cyclobacteriaceae bacterium. Taxonomy (GTDB): domain Bacteria; phylum Bacteroidota; class Bacteroidia; order Cytophagales; family Cyclobacteriaceae; genus JAKISE01. The sequence goes on along the minus strand of JAMOMJ010000162.1, from coordinate 286 downwards.
ACTTTTCGTTATGAAATGGGCAACATGCCCACATGTTTTGCCCCTTCCGCTTTAAACTCACGAAATCGCCAACCACCTCAACAATGTCGATACGGTTCTTTATCTCATCTACAGTATGCGAAGGAATCAATGGTAATGAATTTTAAATGTATATTAAACCAAAAGTCCAACAAATCAAGTTATTTTGCACTATTAAAATATAACCTCTTTAGATTTTTTTAACATGGATATAACAAAAGAACTTGTACTAGAGGCACTTTCAACTGTAAACGACCCAGACTTAAAG
>JAMOMJ010000161.1 GCA_027067135.1 Cyclobacteriaceae bacterium | reverse complement strand
GACCGAAGGTGTGCGAAGACGTGGCGGACGCAGGACGGCTGGGGCAAAAGGAAATAGCTGTCGCGTAAACGAGTCATTTTTGGATAGGGACATCCAAAAATGTATCACGAGATAGCGACACTATCGGCGTGTGTAAAAAAGGAATGTTTAAGAGGAACTAATATATGATAAATGTCATTGCGCTTAATTTAGTTAAAAGACGTTGGTTGCTGATGTTGTTTACTCTCGTCGTCGTGGGCCTAATGGCTAGCGGTGGGCGCTTTATTCAGTTTGCATCCGATTATGAGTACTGGTTTTCCAAAGATAATCCACAATTAGCAGCTTTTTTGGAAATCCAAAATACGTATGGCAAGTCGGATAATGTCATTTTTCTAATTACGCCTAAAGACGGTAATGTTTTTTCTAGTTCTACTCTTGCAAGTGTCGAATGGTTAACTAAGCAGGCATGGCAGATACCTTATTCGAGCAGGGTCGATTCACTAACTAATTATCAGCATACATATGCGCTGGGTGACGAGTTGGTCGTTGAAGATTTGGTGAAAAAAGCATCTGCACTTTCCAGTGAGAAACTTGAGCGTATCAAAGAGATTGCGTTAAATGAGCCGCTTTTGCTTAATCGCGCCATATCTGTAGATGGTAAAGTTACTGCGGTGAATGTCACTATTAACCTACCTAAAAATACACCAGAGGGTACCCCCGCCATAACTGCATTCTCTCAAAACCTTATGGTGCAGCTAAAAGAGCAGAATCCAGATCTTGACCTGCACCTTAGTGGAGTCATTGTGATGGATAATGCGTTTATAAAGACTTCACAAAGTGAAGGCTACCTGACGCTAATAATGCTTTTTCTGGTAATTGGTGGTCTGGTTGTATTGTTACGAAGTGTTACTGGCACAATAAGTACACTAATAATAATAATATTTTCAGCTGTGGCAACAATGGGGTTTTCTGGATGGTTGGGAGTTAAGTTGACTCCTGTCTCAGCTAATGCGCCTATTATTATCCTTACTGTCACTGTGGCTCATGCAGTACATATTATAGTGTCATTCCTTAATTTTATGCGTAGTGGTATGGCCAAACAAGAGGCAATGGTAGAGAGCTTGCGGACTAATCTACAGCCAATATTTATTGCTACAGTGACCACAGGTGTTGGCTTTTTATCAATGAATTTTTCGGATATTCCTCCTTTTCATGACTTGGGGAATATGATTGCCGTAGGCGTGTTAATTTCCTTTTTGACGTCAGTAGCGTTCCTACCTGGACTTATTTTGCTTTTACCCATTCGAGTTTCAGTGTCCAAAGAATATGAAAACAGGTATATGCACAAATTGAGTAATTTTGTAATTTGTTTCCATAAGCCCTTGCTATGGTCGCTTGTAGGGTTGACATCAATTCTTATTGTCTGCATTTCAAATAACGAAGTTGACGAAGAAGTGTGGAAGTTTTTTGACGAAACAGTAACTTTTCGAACTGATACGGATTATGCATCTGAGCACCTGAGTGGGCCATATTTTATGGAGTACTCGCTTAAAAGTAATGAGGTGGGCGGTGTTAGTAACCCAGACTTTCTTAGGCAAGTTGATTCTTTTAAAGAGTGGTTATATAAACAGCCAGAAGTAGTTCATGTGAGCACTATCACCGACATTTTGAAACGGCTAAACAAAAACATGCATGGTGATGATGTCGCATGGTACGTATTGCCTGACGATAAGAATCTGGCAGCACAATACTTATTATTATACGAAATGTCGCTTCCATATGGACTTGATCTGAATAATCAAATCAATGTCGATAAATCTGCTACTCGAGTAACTGCCTCCCTGCACAATTTATCAACCAAAGAAATGATAGTGTTTGAGCTGCGTGTAGAAGAGTGGTTGGCGTTACGTTTGCCGGATGTTGGGCTTACTGCAGGTAGCTCTCAGTATATGTTCTCCCACATCGGTCAGAGAACGGTGCCGAAAATGGCAGTAGGTATCTCATTTGCCATGATGTTTATATCTCTGTTGCTGATGTTTGTGTTTCGCTCTTTTCGTATTGGGGTGTTAAGTCTGGTGCCTAACTTAGCCCCCCCAGCTATAGCTTTTGGGATTTGGGGTCTATTGGTTGGTAAGGTGGGGTTTACACACGCGGTGGCTATTGGTATGACAATTGGCATTATTGTTGATGATACAGTGCACTTTCTTAGTAAATACCTACTTGCTCGCAGAGAAAAAGGATTATGTCCTGAGGATGCAGTGCGTTACGCGTTCTCAAGTGTTGGTGTGGCATTAATTATTACAACAACTGTATTGGTGGTTGGATTTATGGCGTTAACTTTATCTACGTTTAAATTGAACGTGGATCTAGGAGCTATTACTGCATTAACTATCGCTATAGCTTTAATATTGGATTTTCTTTTACTGCCTGCTTTATTGCTAGTATTCGACAAAAATAAGGATTATCAGGTGGCAAAAGATGTTGAGGCAGTGACTGAATCGGCTTCGTGATAACGTGCGTGGCCGTAAATTCTAGATTGACTGGAAAAGCAAAGTGGTTGTTCTCGTTTACTGAGTAAACTATCGATTGGGTGTGTAGCAAATCCTCATCCATTTGTAGAGGATGACTAAGCACTGTTAGTGGGATATATAATGATGGATTATACGCGAGTCGAATACATTTATGACTCCCTTTGCGGGTGGTGTTATGTGGCGTTACCGGAGGTTGAGTATTTGTATCAACAGCTCCAGGGTGAATTGACATTTAAATTCATGCATCGCCAGCTTTTTAGTGGCGATTATATACCAGTGATTGACGAAAATTTTTTCAAAATGATTGTCCAAGTTGGTACTGTTATTGGTCCTCAAAAAACCGGCCAGCATTTTTCCCGGGCCTATTTGAATATGGTTCGTCGTAAGGGGTTTCGGCATGAATCAACTCTTACTGCCAGGGGGGCTGCTGTAGTCAATTATCTCGCGCCGTCAGAGGCTTTTGCATTTGCGGTTTTTCTTAAGCGTCAAATATTTGAATTTGGACAAGATCCTAATCAAGAACTGGTTGTGTTAGCGG
>JAMOMJ010000160.1 GCA_027067135.1 Cyclobacteriaceae bacterium | reverse complement strand
AAAGGTGTTTGGCTCTCGCGGAATTAAGGGAGGAGAGTTTAACTACCCAACGCATATTTGGATTGATAATCAAGGAACAGCTTACATAGTTGACGCCATGAATTTTAGAGTGCAAATGTTTAATAGTGCCGGAGATTTTGTATCAATGTTCGGTAAAGCGGGCGATGGTACTGGATATTTTGCTAGACCAAAAGGTGTTGCTACTGATTCGCATGGTAATATTTATGTAGTGGATGCCTTGTTTCATAACGTGCAAATATTTGATAAAACGGGACAGTTATTATATTTTTTTGGAACGCAAGGAAGAGAGCAAGGGCAATTTTGGATGCCAAACGGAATCTATATTGATGAGCATGATAATATTTTTGTAGCAGATTCTTATAATTCACGGGTGCAAATTTTTAAACTAATAAATCGTAAATAAGATGTTTAGGGTAGTGTTTTTGGTTTTGCTTTTTGGTTACTCAGCATTGGGTTGGTCGCAGTCGGTAGTTGATGGGGTTCATAATTTATCTAGCAGAGGAACCGGTAAAGTAAGAGCTACTTCCGAATCAGAAATTTGTATTTTCTGTCACGCACCTCATTCTGGGTTACCTACCTCTCCGTTATGGAATAAAAAAGCTTCTGGAGTTACCTATGTATTATACGGCAGTTCTACTTTGCAAGCAATTCCAGGTCAGCCAGATGGATCTTCCATATTGTGTCTTTCTTGCCACGATGGAACCATTGCTTTAGGGAATATTAATAACCGTACAACCAATCTAAATTTTAGCGGAGGTATTACTACAATGCCTACTGGAAGTAAAAATCTGTCTACCGATTTAAGCGATGATCATCCAATATCATTTGATTACACATCTACCTTAGCCTCTCTTGATGGGCATTTAAAAGATCCTTCAAATATTTTGCCTCCAGTACATCTTGAAAATGGGAAGTTACAATGCGTTTCATGTCATGACCCGCACGATAATACCAACAATAATTTTTTAGTTGAAACAGAACAGTACTCAAGTTTATGTATTCGATGTCATGATAACCCTTCTTGGACCGCATCCACGCATAGCACTTCTACTTCTACATGGAATAGCTCAGGAACAAGCCCGTGGCAACATTTGGATAATCCGTATTCTACGGTTTCTGAAAATGCATGTGCCAATTGTCATGACCCGCATAGCTCGGCAGGAAAACCCCATTTATTAAAATCAGCTACGGAAGAAGGAAACTGTTTAGATTGCCATAACGGAAACACAGCTGCTACTGATATTCAAGCGCAAGAACTGAAAATATATACGCATAACGTTTACGGTTACAGCCAAATGCACGATGCCAATGAAGCGGCACTTTCAAACGTAATGCATGTAGAATGTCAAGATTGTCATAACCCGCATGCGGTTAACGCAACCACAGCTTCGGCTCCTTATGCCAATGGAGCAATAACCGGAACTATGGGTATTGATGCTTCTGGAAGTGCATTATCGTCAATTACAAATTCTTACGAACTGTGTTTTAGGTGCCATGCTGATAGTCCGTCAAAACCTGGGAGTGTTATTACAAGGCAAATTCCTCAAAATAACGTGCGGTTAGAATTCGCATTAAACGGCCCTTCTTTTCACCCAATAGAAGGAGCAGGGCAAAACAATGATGTGCCAAGTTTAATAGCTCCACTTACCGAGTCTAGTATTATTTATTGTACAGATTGTCATGCAAGTGATGGAAGCTCTTCTCCTGCGGGACCGCATGGTTCTATTTTCCCTCAAATATTAAAATATAGATATGAAACTGCCGATTGGACTAAAGAATCGGCAACCAATTACGCGTTGTGTTACAGTTGTCACAGCCGTTCGTCTATTTTAAATGATGATTCTTTTGATGATCACGATAAGCACATTGCCGGTGAAGACATACCATGTAGTGCTTGCCATGATTCACATGGAATTAGTAGTAGTCAAGGAAATACGACAAATAATACGCACTTAATAAACTTTGACTTAAATATTGTCTCTCCCAATTCAATGGGGATTCTTCTATTTGAGGATTTAGGAACAAATTCAGGAAGATGTTACCTCAAATGTCATGGCAAAAATCATAAACCCAAATCCTACTAGTTTTTCTTTAGTGATTATAACTTAAATCCGCGTGTAACAACGTTTTAGGTCTGATCAAAGTCAAGGGGGTACTTGACATTTGTCAGTAAATATGGAGCTTTTATCACAGACCTTTGGTCATATATACAAGATTTATAGTGCGTTTTTAAAGGTTAAAACCGACTATTTATTCTGTGTTAATCTTTAAAATATCGGGTATGAAATTGTTTAAACACTTATTTTCTGGTTGGTTAATGGGCGTGTTATTAATTGTTTTCGCAGCAGTTATTGGATACGCCACTTTTGTAGAAAACGACCATGGAGCAGCGGGTGCGAAGTTTTTAATTTATAATACTACTTGGTTTGAGTTCTTACTGTTTTTAATGGTAGTGAACTTTACTGGAATGATATTCACCAAGCAACTCTACCACAGAGGTAAACTGAATATTTTAATCATTCATTTAGCCTTGATAATTATAATAATTGGGGCCGGTTTAACACGCTATTTAGGGTCTGAAGGGCAAATGCATATTCGTGAAGGTCAGTCTACTAGTAGATATGTGTCTACCGATAAGTATGTGCAAATTCATTTTACCGATGGGCAAAATGAACTTAAAGAAAAGGAAAAAGTAATTCTCTCTACCGTTCGACCTAACTTGTTTTCTAAGAGTTACAATTGGTTAAATGAAGAGGTAAATGTATCTATCACTAATTTTTACCCGAATTCTGAGTTGGCTTTGGTTCCTACTGAAAATGGTGAAGCCTTTATTTATGTGGTATTAGGCGGGCCAGATGGGCGCCACGAATTTTACATAAAAGAAGGTGATACTAAAATTTTGCATGATTTCGGAATTTCATTTGGTGATACTACTAGCAACCAAATTGTGACCGTAATTAGAGAATCAGAACAATTGCTTATTCGTTTTCCAAAAAATACGAAGGCTACGGCAAGTGATTCATCGGTTACAGA
>JAMOMJ010000159.1 GCA_027067135.1 Cyclobacteriaceae bacterium | reverse complement strand
TACTGTTCGTATGATTAGAGGTCACTTTAAACCTGAGTCGCATTTTGGATTTGAAGCGGTGGCTTGGTATTGGCATTTTGTTGATGTCGTTTGGTTAGGTTTATTTATATTTGTTTATATTATATAATTTGTTCTGTCAACAATGATTAGTGATGTTAAACGCCTTAGGAATAAGGCGTTTTTTTTACACTGAATGTTTGGCTCTATGTGAAATACAGTGGGTAATCTAGTCTAAATTATTTCACATAAGAAGAAATTTACTAGTCTTATGGATTGATTGAAATTCCCTTCAAAGCAGGATTCACCAATCAATGACAATAAATAAAAGCACAAAACTTTCAGTTAATATCCATTGCGAGAAACTCTACTTTTTTAAGAAACTTGCAAAGAACAGTGTACTGGAAGACTGTTTTGATGAAGTATTGATGATTTAAATTGATTACTTTTATGAAAAGGTAGTATTAAAAATACGCGACTAAAGTCACGTCTCCAATTTTGATTGTGGGTTTGTTTTAGGCAGCTAGTATAATCATCTACTCACTTGATTTCACATAGAGCCATTACTTTTTATATATAAACCCCAAGCCAAGCACTTTACCTTCTTCAGATTTGATTTTATGATTATGTAAAACTTTAAATCCCAAATAATTAAGTTGTTCAACCATTTCCTGAATTTGTTTTTTTGATAAAACAGCACTTTCCAAGTTTTCCATTCTTCTATAGTTATAAATTAATGCCCTCTCCATTTTATTAATATTTTCAACACATTTCATAGGCTTGTTGCTTTGACCATATAAGAATATATCATGAGCTGCATTTAATATTAATTGGTAAACTGTTAGTTCATTATTATGCAAGAGTTCTAGTTTTATTTTATTTAAACACTTTAATAGCTTTTTTTCTTTTGATTTTTGAATAACAGAAGACCTTGATCGTGCTAAATATATATCCCTAAACAACCCAAAAAAATTTATTTCATGTACTAAGTAATGACTCTGTTTTAGTTGACTGTATGAGTTTTTGACAATTACACTATCATAGCAATGTAATATCGTAGCACAAACACCCCCTTTTTTTAAGGTGCGAAAAATTTCTTGGAATGTTAGTTTTAAATTACTATACTCTATACCAAAAGAGCTGGTTATTAAATCAAAAGAACTGTCATCAAAAGGTAGGTCTTCACAGTTACATTTAGGGAAATAGTCTAAAGTTATTTTTTCTGTTGATTCTTGATTTTGTGTTATCGTTGCCAAGTCTGTAACTTTAATATTTAAAGAAATATTGTTTTTTGTAGCATGTCTGATTAATAGGTCTGGAACTCCACCACCTCCAGAACAAAGATCAATTACTTTATAACCATCTTTCAACAATCTAAAAACTTCTCTATTCCAAAATTCTTTTATCGCTAATGGGTAACCTTCCTGTCCACCAGAATAGCAACTGGTAGTGAAGCCAGCTTGCCAGTAATTATCCCACGCATCATTAAACACACTCATTGGCTTGATTGCTCTCTTATTAGTTCAGCATAAAGCTATGCTTAAGTCCTTCAATTTTATAAAAAATTATTTAGAAAATAAAAAAGCGGTTAAAAACCGCTTTTTTATTAAGTACATAGATTTATTTAAAATCTAGTTCTAAACCCTACATTGTAAGTACGACCAAACAATCTATACCTTGCTTCATCAGTACTTCCATTAAAACCTGACTCGATATAAGGCGGATCCTTATCAAAAACATTGTTAATACTAAGACTTAACGTACTTTCTTGCCAAGGAACTGCATAAGTGAAAGTTAAATCGCTATAACTTTGACTAGCTATACTTTGTGTGCCTTCAGTCGCATCAAAGTTAACTAAGTCCGCATCTAGACCAGAGTAATGATCCAATTGATAAAACACACCCCAGTCACCGTAGTTCCAACCAGCTAATATTTTAGCTTGGGTTTGATTAAACGAGGCGTCAATTGGAGATGCGGCGAATCTTCCATTAAAGTCTTCAACTCCAGCACCAGCAAAATCCTCTGTTTCTCTGTTTAGAATATGTGTTACTAGAAAAGAAAAGTTGAATACTCCGTAGTCTGTACCAAACCCATAAGAAAGCTCTGCATCCAACCCTTCTACTGTTACTTTTGAAGCGTTGGTTACTGTAGCAGCAATAGAGTCTACTTCGCCAGTATTGGGTCTACGAACAACTAAAGAACATTCTTCACTACCTGCTCCACTAGAATCTAAACACCTGATTAAGGTAACATCTGCATCAATGGTAGTAATACCATCATCTAAGTTAACTTTCCACCAGTCTAATGTTGCTGTAAAGCCATCCATAGATTCTGGTGACCATGCTAAACCAAAGGTATATGTTTCACCTTGCTCTGGGTTTACGTCAGGATTGCCACCAATCCTTGCTCTTAATTGACCATTAAATTGTATAACGCCATTTTCTGTACCACCATCAGAGTTAACACCTCCGACTACTCCTGGCACGCCTCCTGCAATACATACAGCTTGTTGGCTAGCATCCAAATCATTCCAATTGTCGGTATTACATGGATCTTGTACCGCAGGGAAAGAGTCTGACTGTCCACTAAACAATGTTGTAACGTTAGGCTCACGAAAAACCTCCGCAAAAGTACCGCGAATTAATAACGAGTCAATTGGACGCCAAGCAAAACCACCCTGAACAGTAGTATTTGAACCAACTGTAGAGTAATCATCATATCGAGCACCAAATTGTAAATCTAAAGTCCCAATTCCATTTGTTTCACTATCTAATAATGGCACACTTAATTCGGTAAACAAACTAGTCACATCATAACCACCTTGAACTCCAGGGCCTTTATTACCTGTTACTCCATTAACAGCTTTATTAGAGTCTGGATTAAACTTATAGCCATTGTCCCTATACTCAAAACCAAATGCAGATCCTACAGGGCCTGCTGGCATGTCAAACAAAATACCACTCACATTAGCATTAAATACATCTAACTGAGTTTCACTATGATCCACTAACGTTGCACTTACATATCTTAACATTTCTGGAGTTACTGTACCAGTACCACCAAATAG
>JAMOMJ010000158.1 GCA_027067135.1 Cyclobacteriaceae bacterium | reverse complement strand
GCCCGAAGAATCTGGCTTTGCCCGAAGAATCTGTGGCTTTGCCCGAAGCCTGCCTACCACCTTTAGATTTACATTAGCTTTTATTTATTTTTTTAATATGGCAGCTTCAAAACGTACAAACCAGCCAATATAGGCACATGTGGCGAAGTTAAGTTAGACAAGGCAAAATTTGCAAGCATAGTTCTGTTATGGTTACTAATTTTAACGCAGTATAAAGGGAAATACATGGAAAATTAGTCGGCTTTTTTAGGAATCGTCACACTAGCGATTAATCATTTTCGAGGTGGTAACTTACCAATGCTTTTGCCGGTGATTTAATAATTACACCAGGTTCTAATTCTTGTTTCTGTAACGATATCCCAATTTCTTTTTCAAAGTAGTAGCCTACTGAACCTATGATATGTACCGGTAGTTTTATCTCATACCTTTTAAGTACATCAGAAAAGCTATCAAATTCAGTAGTGATAATTGCTAAAATTTCCTGTTCTGATTTATGGTTGTACAAAACTTTGGCACAAGAAGCTAAAAACCGATTAGGCCATTGCGAATAATATACTTTATTGATAATTTCATCATAATTCAAACCAATTTCCTGATAGACAGAATCCGTTAATTTAAAAGTAAACTGGTTTCTTAATAGCTTTTTTAAGAGTGCTTTACCCAAAGCTGCACCACTTCCTTCATCGCCTAAAATAAAACCAAGTGGCTTAATTTGTTCTGTAATAGTATTCCCATCAAAAAAGCAACTATTAGAGCCCGTTCCTAAAATAGCAACCAGTCCCTGGCTTGTTCCGCAAGTGGCTCTGGCGGCTGCAAGCAAATCAGAATATACGGCTATTATGGCTTGGGTGAAAAAACCGGCTAACCACGAGTGAGTTTGTGTTTGCATAAGTTTAGTGCCACAACCGGCACCATAAAACCAAAGCTTTGTTACTCCTGTTTTCCAATCGGGTGGAATTCTTTCAATAATTTTAGTAATAAAATCTTCTTTAGATAGAAATAATGGATTTAACCCGTCAGAATAAACCTGCTTTTTTATGCCGCCTTCATCAAACAAAATCCATTCTGTTTTGGTAGATCCACTATCTGCTACTAGCCACATTAGTTTATTAGTTTTCCTATAATATTAAATTTTGCAAATACCTTATTGGTATGAGGAGCATCTGTTAACTCATCTGTTAAATCTTGTCCGGCCCAATGCTCGTAATGTGTCCCGTTTCGCCATAATTTAGAATTACCAACATCGTAAATTACGCCCTTATAAGCAATCCAAATTTCTTCTCTGTCGTTTCCGTTTCGTAAAGCAAGCTGTGCTTTGGTAAACAAATTGTTTGTTGGCAACATCAATTATTGTTGAGCAGCCGCATAATCTTCCACCTGCTGCCAAACCCTAAAGGTATTTTTATTACAAATTTTCTCAATATCTTCAGCAGAGTAACCTCTTTTTAAAAGCTCGTATATCACATTTGGTAATTGAGATGCATCTTTCACATCTTCTGGCAAGTCGCCTACACCATCAAAATCAGAACCAAAGGCAACATAATCTATTCCTGCTAACTCCACCACTCGATCAATATTATCAGCAATTTGAGATGCCTTGGCAAAATAAGTAGTGTCTCTTTCTTCTTTAGCAAAAGCAGGGTCTAAAAAGAACGACCCAAAGTTAATATGGATAACGCCACCATTTTTTGCCAAAGCCTTAATCATATCGTCCGACATATTTCGCTCCATACCTGGCGTAAAATGCCTGCAACTTGAATGAGAAGCAATAACCGACACCTTGGTAATAGCCAAAACATCATAAAAAGCACTATCGCTTACATGCGAAACATCTACCATAATGCCTACACGATTCATTTCAGCCACCACCTCTTCGCCAAAAGGGCTTAGCCCATTCCACAGCCTTATGCTATCATAAGAAGAATCAGAAATATGATTAGCCTTGGCGTGTGTTAAGGTAATGTACCGAATACCACGATCGTAGAAATACTTGATATTCTCTAGCTTATGTTCAATAGGAGCCCCGTTTTCCATTCCCATGGGCAATGAAATAAGCCCTTTAGCAAATTGAGCCTTAATTTGAGCAGGATTAGTAGCAATCGCAAATTTATCGGGGTGTTCTTTCGCTAGATTTTCTACCAAATCTATCAAACTATCGGCTAGCATCTTGGCTCCATTACCTTCTCTACCTGGTGGTATATAGATGGACATAATGGGAGCATCAAGCCCTCCTTCTTTGGCACGTACATAATCGAAATGACCATTCTCTGTTCTTACAGAAATATCTTCAGGGTGATGCCACAACCTGTAAGGAATATCTACATGCCCATCTACAATAATAAATTTATGAGCCAGGGAATCAGCCAATTGGTGTAACTCTGCATCTGTGAGTTCTTTATCTTCTTCAGCAGCTTTTTGCTGACACGAAAAAGTTCCGATTATTGAAATAGCTAAAATGTAGAATAGATGTCGCATTTGTATGATATTTACATCAAGATTAGTGATTTGGTTTTAGATAAAAAAATGCAATTGATTCGTTAGACTGTTAAAAATATGAGTAGGGCATTGAGAATTGATTTTATTGGAGCTGGCAATTTAGCCTGGAATCTTGCTCCTGCGCTAGAAAATGCAGGTGCTTCTGTTAGAAACATTTACAGCAGAAACCCCGATAATGCTAAAAAACTTGCCAATAAATTATACGAAGGCCAGGTAAAGCTTGATCTTGATTTCTCTGAAACTAATACAGACATAATTCTAATTGCTATTGCCGATGATGCCATAGAAGATGTAGCCAAAGAAATTATTTTGTCGGATGATATTATTATTGCTCATACGTCTGGCTCGATTGCGCTGAGCACACTTGGCTACTTAGCAACACCCAATGTTGGTGTTTTTTATCCTCTACAAACCTTTACTAAAAACCAACAAGTCAATTTTGAAGATATCCCTGTATTAATTGAGGGAGATAATAAACAAACTACGAACAGACTCAGCGAACTGGCAAAAACACTAACAGGAAACGTATCTGTTATTTCCTCATCGCAACGACAACAATTGCATTTAGCGGCTGTTTTTTCCAATAACTTTACTAATTGGATGCTTACCCAATCCGAAGAAATATTGCAAACTGCCAACCTCGATTTATCGATTATGAAGCCGCTATTGGAGCAATCTATTTCAAAAGCTATACAATTAGGGTCAAAAAATGCCCAAACGGGGCCTGCCAAACGAGGCGATTTTGAAGTACTTGACACACAACTGGAACTCTTAGCAAATCAACCTGAAAAACAAGAGGTGTATAAATTAATATCTCAGCAAATATTAGACTTTTACCAAGCCCAAAGGGATGAATAGTCTATTTCAATTATTAAAGCTTATTCGATTCCCAAACCTTGCCATAATTGCAATTACACAATTAATGGTGGCTTTCTTCTTAATTGACAGCACCAACACTTCAAATTTTGTTGAAGACTATTCACTATTTGTATTAATTGCTTCTACCCTGTTTATCGCTTCTGCGGGCTATATTATTAATGACTATTACGACATAAAAATTGATTATGTAAATAAGCCTGAACGGGTGGTAATTGGAAAACATATCAAAAGAAGGCAAGTTTTAATAATTCATTCAATCTTCAACTTTGTTGGAATTGCTCTTGGAGCTTTTGTTTCTTGGTGGGTGTTAGGAGTAAATGTACTAGCCGCTTTTTTACTTTGGCTATACTCCAACCAATTAAAACGACTGCCATTATGGGGCAACCTAACGGTAAGTGTTTTAACTGGGCTATCTGTGTTTGTGGTCTATTTACATTACTATTCAAACCTAGAACCTATATTAATGTATGCGAGTTTTGCATTTTTTATTTCGCTGATTCGAGAAATAATTAAAGATTTAGAGGATATGGAAGGAGACGAAAAGTTTGGCTGCAAAACGCTCCCCATTTCAATAGGTACTGTAGCAACTAAAAAAGTAATTTATGGCATCAATATTTTATTTATTGCTGTTGTGTTTTATGTAACTAAAGAGTGGCAGATTTTTTTGCCATTCTTCACCAGTTTGGTGGTAATTCTAGGTTTTCTTTGCATTAAACTATTCTATGCAGATACAAAGCAACACTTTAACCAGCTTAGTGGAATAGCCAAGCTAATTATGATAATTGGTATTGCTAGTATGATAATCATTTAATGAAAGACAAGAAGATAAACATTGCCATTTTTGCTTCGGGAAGCGGAACCAATGCTCAGACTATTTTGGAGTATTTTAAAGATAATAGCTCTGTAGAAATCAAATGTATTTATTCTAATAATTCGGATGCGTATGTGCTACAAAGAGCTCAAAATTTTAATGTAGCTACAAAGTCTTTTACAAATGAAGAATTTTATAAAAGCGACAAAGTTCTAACCCATCTACAAGATAATGAAATTGACTTGATTGTTTTGGCTGGTTTTATGTGGTTTGTGCCAAGTAAACTGGTAAGTAATTTCACCCTATTAAATATTCATCCAGCTCTATTGCCCAAGTATGGAGGCAAAGGAATGTATGGCCATTTTGTGCACGAAGCTGTAATTAAAAACAAAGAAAAAAAGTCTGGAATTACCATTCATTATGTAAATAACGAGTACGACAAAGGGGATATTATTTTTCAAGCGAGTTGCAATGTATCTCCTTCTGATACAGCCGAAGAGTTAGCTGCTAAAATCCATAAACTTGAGCATCAGTACTACCCAATTACGATTTTAAAAGTGGTTGAAAAATTGCTTTCTGAAACAGAGAACTAACATGCAAATAAGGTAGTTTTGCGACTTAATAAATCGCAGACATGCAAAAGCAAATCTCTTCCGCATTAATTTCTGTCTTTCATAAAGACAACCTAGAACCCATCATAAAAAAACTGAATGATTTGGGTGTTAAATTATACTCAACCGGTGGCACTTTAGCCTTTATAAACAAGCTTGGCATTGAAGCCACAGCCGTTGAAGATTTAACGGGCTACCCTTCTATATTTGGTGGCAGGGTTAAAACATTGCACCCTGTGGTATTCGGTGGCATTTTATACCGAAGAGATAATAAGGAAGATGTTGCACAAGCTGGTGAACATAATATTCCACCCATAGATTTGACCATCGTTGATCTTTATCCTTTTGAGGATACGGTTAGTAGTGGAGCATCCAATGAAGATATAATTGAAAAAATTGACATTGGTGGAATTTCATTAATACGAGCCGCAGCCAAAAATCATAAAGATGCACTTATCGTAAGCTCTAGAGATCAATACACTGAGCTTTTGAGCATCCTTGAAACTGGAAATGGTTCTACCTCTTTGGAAGAAAGAAAAAGGTTTGCCGCCTATGCGTTTAATGTGAGCTCACATTACGACACAGCTATTTTTAATTATTTTAATGAAGATGAAAATATCCCTGCTTTTAAAAATAGCATAACCCAAAAGAGAACCTTACGATATGGTGAAAACCCTCATCAACAAGGAATGTTTTTCGGTGATTTAGAAAAAGTATTTACCCAGCTTCATGGCAAAGAGATTTCATACAATAATTTAGTTGATATTGAGGCAGCCATTAGTCTCATTAAAGAGTTTGAAGGCGAAACGGCTTTTGCCATTCTTAAACATACCAATGCTTGTGGAGTGGCAGTGGCAAGCAGAACCAAAGAAGCCTACTTAAAAGCATTTGAAGCTGATACACTTTCGGCCTTTGGAGGTGTGCTTATTTCCAACGCTGAAATTGACGAAGAAACAGCAGTAGAAATTGATAAGCTTTTCATGGAAGTACTTATTGCTCCTTCTTTTAGCGAAGAAGCACTAACTACCTTGAAATCGAAGAAAAACAGAGTGCTACTGCAATTAACGAACTACCCTAATGATAAAGTTGTTTTTAAATCTTTGTTGGGAGGTGTAATTCAACAATCTGTAAATAACACAACCGACAATAAAGCAGGTTTATCAACTGCCACCGAAAAAGAGCCTACCTCTCAAGAAGTGGAAGATTTACTTTTTGCATCTAAGATTTGTAAGCACACAAAATCGAATGCCATTGTATTAGTTAAAGATGGGCAAATGCTAGCAAGTGGTGTTGGGCAAACTTCTCGGGTAGATGCACTTCAGCAGGCAATTAAGAAGGCAGCTACATTTGGTTTTGCATTAGAAGGTGCAGCCTTAGCTTCGGATGCTTTTTTCCCATTTGCAGATAGTGTGGAAGTTGCAAACAACGCTGGCATTACTGCCATTATTCAACCAGGTGGGTCTAAAAAAGATCAAGATTCTATAGATTATTGCAATAATCATAACATCTCAATGGTTTTTACAGGAACTAGGCATTTTAAACATTAAAATGAGCTAGTTTTAATCCATAAATTAAAACAAATTTGTATTTTAGTCAGCTTGGTAAATAGTGCAACTTCAAAATTTTATTTTACTACTAATATTTAACAACTAGCATGGGTTTTTTCGATTTTTTCTCTAGTGACTTGGCCATTGATTTAGGAACTGCAAATACGTTAATCATTAAAGATGACAAGATCGTTGTGGATGAACCTTCGATCATTGCCATTGATCGAAGCACCAATAAGGTACTTGCCATTGGCCGACAGGCCATGCAAATGCACGAAAAAACACACGATAATATTAGAACCATTCGACCACTAAAAGACGGTGTTATTGCTGATTTTCATGCGGCAGAGCATATGATTAGGGGAATGATTAAAATGATAGATGAAGGAAGTCGAAGCATTTTTCCCAAAAGTCATCGAATGGTAATTTGTATTCCTTCTGGTATTACCGAAGTTGAAAAACGAGCAGTTCGAGATTCCGCTGAACACGCTGGTGCCAAAGAAGTATATATGATATATGAGCCTATTGCGGCAGCCATAGGCACAGGTATTGACATTGAAGAGCCGATGGGTTCTATGATTGTTGACATAGGTGGTGGTACTACCGAAATTGCAGTTATTGCATTATCTGGTATTGTAAGTAATCAATCTATTCGTATTGCAGGTGATACTTTTAATAAAGATATCCTGGATTATATGCGTAGGCAACACAATTTATTAATTGGAGAACGCTCGGCTGAACGTGTAAAAATTGAGGTCGGTTCCGCATTAACTGAGCTAGACGATGGCCCAGAAGACTATGAAATCAGAGGTAGAGATTTAATGACGGGAATTCCTAAAGTTATAAAAGCTTCTTATTCAGAAATTGCCTTTGCTTTAGATAAATCAGTTTCTAAAGTAGAAGAAGCTGTGTTAAAAGCGTTGGAAATTTCTCCACCAGAATTATCAGCAGATATTTATGATAGAGGAATCCACCTTACGGGTGGTGGAGCTTCGTTAAGAGGATTAAGCAAGCGATTGGCTCTTAAAACTAAGCTACCCATACACGTAGTTGAAGACCCGTTAAAAGCTGTGGTTAGAGGAACAGGCATTGCCATGAAAAACCTTAACCAGTACAAGCCTGTGCTAATGACCTAACATAATCACATGCGCAGTTTTTTACTGTTTTTACACAAGTACAGAGCCTTTTTAGTATTTATATTACTTGAGACTGCTGCCTTTTTTCTTGTTGTTCAAAATTCTAATTATAATAGAGCTACCTTTTTTAATTCCACAAACTATGTTGTGGGCTCTTTATTGGAAACTTCTAGCAACATCGAGAATTACTTTAGTTTAACAAGAACTAATCAACAATTAAGCAATGAAAATGCAAGGTTAAGGGCTAAGTACCTGGCACTCTTAGCTAAATTAGAGGAGAATGATAAAGTTGACACTATAAGCAATTTTGCATTCATCAATTCTAAAATTGTTAATAACAACGTTTTTTTACTCAATAACACACTTACCATTAATTCTGGAAGTAATCAAGGACTAAAGCCTGGGATGGGTGTTATTGGAAATAATGGTATTGTAGGAAAAGTAAAGAGGGTTGGTACAAACTATTCCACCGTTGTTTCTGTGTTAGATGTAGATGTAAAAATTTCTGCTGAAATTAAAAATAAGATAAACCTTTGTACAGTTCAATGGGATGGCAAATCTCCAGAATATGCAAAAGTGCTTTATGTGCCTCGCCATTATAATTTAGCCGTTGGCGATACGGTGGTAACGAGTGGGTTTAATGCCATTTACCCAATCGGAATTCCGATTGGAATAATTAGCAAGCTAACACTGCCTGAAGATGCCTCTTTTTTCGATATTCAAATTAAGCTTATTAATGATTTTACCAGTTTATCTTTGGTAGAAGTAGTGTTAAATAAAGACTTACCACAAATTGATTCATTAACCCAAACAGTTCAAGAATGAATAAGGATAGTGCACTTAAACTAATCACTTTCTTTGGATACCTACTTTTTCAAGTACTGTTGTTTAATAAAATGGTGCTTTTAGGAAAAGGGTTTGCATTTATTTATGTTGGGTTTTTACTAACGTTTCAATTTGAACTGGGCATAATAGCCGCTATGCTTATTGGTTTTGCCACAGGAATTTCGGTGGATATATTTTCGAACACATTAGGCGTTCACGCATCAGCTTCGGTCTTACTTATGTACTTACGCCCAATCTTGTTCAAAATGTTTACACCACATGGAGGCTACCCGGCTGGTGCCAAACCCACACCAACTGTAATGGGTTTTAGCTGGTTTTCAACCTATTCTTTAATTCTTATTTTTCTGCATCATTTCTGGCTTTTTATTGTGGAGGCAGGTGGCTTTCATTTATTTCTCTTTACAATTCAAAAAATAATACTCTCAACCTTTTTTACGTTCAGTACCATTATTATTATCCAATATTTATTCTCTAAAAAAGCAGGTTCGCGATGAACAAATCGAGAGGATATATTATACAAGGAATATTTGTGGTGGTAGCCATCTTGTTCTCGATTCGATTATTTTCTCTTCAAGTGTTAGACGATAGTTATAAAACAGCTGCTGATAATAATATTATTCAAGCAGAAATTGAATATCCGTTCAGGGGGCTCATTTACGATAGAAACGGAGAAATTCTTGTTGCGAATAAAGCAATTTTTGATTTGCTGGTAATACCTACGCAAATAAAAAACATTGATACCTTGCGCTTTTGCAACTTAGTAGGAATTTCTGTTGAAGAATTTGAAACAAAGGTAAAAAAAGCAAAGGCATACTCTTATGTAAAAACCTCTCTCTTCCTTAAGCAAATTTCGTTAGAAGAGTTTTCAAAATTTGAAGACCATTTAGATGAATTTCCTGGGTTTGTCCTTCAACCGAGAACAACACGATCCTATACCTACCCAATTTTAGCCAATGCGTTGGGTTATATAAGTGAAATAAGTCAATATGAACTCGATAGGGACACGGTAAACTATTACCACAGTGGAGATTATATTGGTAAAAGTGGCCTAGAATCTAATTACGAAACTTATTTGCGTGGACTCAGAGGTAAGCAATTTAAAATTAGGAATGTTCGAGGTGTTGAAAAAGGAAAGTTCAAAGATGGGAAATTCGATACATTGGCAGTGCCTGGATTTTCTATTACCAGTACCATTGACAGAACCCTTCAAGAATATGCTGAAAAATTAATGAAAGGCAAATCTGGAAGTATTGTTGCCATTGAGCCTTCAACGGGCGAAATATTAAGCATTGTTTCGGCACCTTCTTATGAACCCGGACTTCTTTCAGGAAAAGACTTTAGCAAAAATTTCAATACTATTAAGCAAGATACATTAAAGCCTCTTTTTAACCGACCGTTAATGGCCGCTTACCGGCCGGGTAGTATTTTTAAAATTGTGCAAGCATTAGTTGCTATGCAAGAAGGGGTAATTACGCCTTACACCAGGTTCAAATGCAACACCAACTTAATAGGATGCCATAACGGAGCCAGTCACCCGTTCGGTACTTCAGAAAAATTGGTGGGTGCTATTAAAAATTCTTGCAATCCTTTTTTTTATCAGGTTATGCGTAAAATGGTGGTTCAGCACGTAGAAGAAAGCGCATACAAGGATGCTAAGATTGGGCTTGATAAGTGGAATGGTTATGTTAGAAATTTTGGTTTCGGGGCTCCTTTAGGTATTGACTTACCCGGTGAAAAAGGAGGGCTGATTCCTGATTCAAAATATTACGATAGAGCCTATGGCGGTAGAGAATGGAAATTCTCAAATATTTACTCCATTGCTATTGGCGAAGGTGAAAACCTTGTAGTGCCTATTCAAATGGCCAATTTTACAGCCACAGTAGCTAATAGAGGCTATTATTATAAACCACATTTGGTAAAAGCCATTAGCAATACTGGCAACCCCCTGCCTATCTATACTAAAAAAAATTATACAGGTGTTGATTCAGCTTATTTCGAAGTGGCCGTAGAAGCAATGGCTGAAGTAATTAAAAGTGGTACAGGACAATGGAGGGCTAAGTTAAAGGATATTGAAGTATGTGGTAAAACAGGTACCGTGCAAAATGACCCCAACCCAGACCATTCCGTTTTTATTGCCTTTGCACCCAGAGATAACCCTAAAATTGCAATTTCTGTGTATGTAGAAAATGCAGGACAAGGAGCTAGGGCAGCTGCAGCTATTTCTGGATTACTGATTGAGAAATATCTCAAAAAAGATAGCGCTACTTTATATTTTGAACCTTATGTACTAAAAGGAGATTTCGAATGAGAAGATCAGATGGTTTAATAAATCAATTAGATTGGATGACCATCATCCTCTATGGACTGTTGGTAATATTTGGAGTAATAAATATTTATGCTGCCGTTTTTGATGTTGATAGCACAAGCTCCTTCTTTAGCCTTAGCCATAACGCAGGTAAACAAATGCTCTTTATTGGAATTGCCATTATCGTAGCCATCGTAATTTTATCTTTAGATTATAAAATATTCGATACGCTCGCCTACCCCATTTGGTTAGTTTTTATAATTCTATTAGTAGTTGTAATGATCTTTGCTAGAGAAGTAAACGGAGCAAAATCTTGGTTAGAAATAGGTTCATTCAGATTCCAACCTTCTGAGTTTACAAAGTTCGCAACTGCTTTAGCGTTGGCAAAATATGTAAGTAAACCAAACTTTAAGATTGGCCGACTAAAAGACATGTTCTATCTCGCCTTAATTATAGGCACTCCTGCCATTCTTATTATTGCCCAAGGTGATGCTGGTACAGCACTTGTATTTTCTATGTTTGTACTTGTTCTTTTTAGAGAAGGTATGAGTCCAATCCCATTGGTACTTGGAGTAGTATCGGCCATCATTTTTCTTTTGGCTTTACTAGTTGAAAATGATTTGTATTTTTGGAGTCCAGTCGCAGTTATTGTTGGGTTAGGAATTTATTTTAATCGAAAAAATATTAAACGAATAATACTAATTACCGCAATAGGGTTTGCTGTTATTGGCATGTATCATTCTGTAGGGTATGCATTTGAAAGTTTACTTAAACCACATCAACAAAATAGAATTTTAGTATTACTCAATCCAAATGCCGACCCGCTTGGAGCAGGGTGGAATGTAACCCAATCTAAAATTGCCATTGGTTCTGGCGGTTTAAGCGGCAAAGGTTATTTAAAGGGAACCCAAACAAAATTTGATTTTGTGCCCGAACAAAGCACCGATTTTATTTTTTGTACCATTGGTGAAGAACAAGGATGGCTTGGATCGATGATTGTAATAATTTTATTTACAGCATTATTGCTTCGAATTACTCAAATTGCCGAACGGCAAAAATGGCGATTTGCAAGAGTGTATGGGTACTCGGTTGCCACAATTCTGTTCTTCCACTTTACGGTAAATATTGGTATGACCATCGGACTTTTTCCAGTTATAGGAATCCCTCTCCCCTTTTTTAGTTACGGAGGATCCTCTCTAATTTCGTTTACCATATTGGTATTTATACTTTTAGCATTGGATGCCAACCGAATGCAAAGGCTAGCTCACTAATTGCACTACCTTAAATCCGCAAGGGACTATGCAAATTTTTTATCAATCAACTCTAAAAACTCTTTAACCTGAGGTGCCTCCTCTTTCCAATTTCCTCGCTGTATATAATTACTATTGATAAATTTTAGTACTACATCTTTGGTTTCGCAACTATCTAAAAAGTCAACTACCTTATTAAAGTCTTCATTATTACCATCAAACAAATCGTTTACAAACATAAACTTCTGATTGATGGTTAACATTGACTTCAAGGATTGTGTTGCTTCAAAACCCAATGAATCTGCCAAAATATTAGTCTTTTCTTCTGAAAATTGAGTGTGGATTGTTTCAAACTCAGGTACTTCATCTTCCTCTATAATATCATCTACTAAATCAGACTCATTTGTATTTTCAACAACATCATCCTCTTTTTCAGATTCATCTTCGATTAAAAAACTATTCAATTCCAGAGGCAAAAGAGCATTAAACGGCTCAATTAGAGGCTTAACTTCCTGCGGAGGTTCAGTTAGTCCTTCAAAAGCCTTATCAAAGAGTTCTTCTGTTGAAAAGTTAGCAGCCCAAGCAGTTAATAAGGCATCGCGCATATGCGTGTTAATTTTAATAAACCTCTGTAAATCCTTAACTTCTTCCATATTAGGTGCATCCCCATTAAATGAAAGCACGAGGTCTTCGTAAAATTTGAGTGGAGAAATGATGAGTAATAATGAATCTTGAACAGCTTTTAGTAATAAGGGGGCAAAATCTTTTTCACCTACACTAATATGCTTGGATAACACATTCATAAGCTCTTCGAGCTTCGTTTTTACCTCTTCATTTTCAAAATTAAAATAAGGGCTTTTAAGTTGGTTCATCTCCAACTTCCATAACTTAAATAGATTAAACAACACAAAAAAAACCACTTGCTTTACAGGCACTTCATTTACTATTTCCTGTCCAGAAATAAATTGTTTATTAGAAAACAATTGTTTAACTAATAAATTCGAATACTTTTCAGCATATTGTTCTAAAGCAATTTGATTCAGTTTGTTCTCCATACCAAGATTTCGTTCCTTTGTAAATATTGATGTAAAAATATGCCTAAAATTACTATTTTTAACCAAGGTCAGAAAGTTGTTGAATATAAATTAAACAACGAAGCACCTATGTCTATTCTTGCTATTTTGCAAGAAAATAATATTGATTGGATGCACGCTTGCGGAGGAAAAGGCAAATGCACTTCGTGTCGGTGCGATGTAATGGAGGGTGAAGAGAACCTCGCTACAAGAACAGAAGTAGAAAGTAACTATTTAGAAGTAGGTCGGCTTTTAGAAACCCAAAGATTAACTTGCCAGACAATGCCTTCTGGTAATGTACTGGTAAGTATTCCAGAGAAAAACAAGCTTTCTGAAGTAAACTACAGTAATTAATGTTTGTAGAGCAACCAATCCCAAAGGGTGAAAAAGAAGGAGCAGGATGGGTAGAAGTAATCTGCGGATCTATGTTTTCGGGTAAAACTGAAGAGCTAATTAGAAGACTAAACAGAGCACTTATTGCCAAACAAACTGTCGAAATATTTAAACCTGCCATAGATACTCGCTACCATGATACTGATGTAGTATCGCATAACGAAAGTACCATTCGATCTACTCCCGTACAATTTGCAAACGACATCGTACTGCTTTCTGGTAATAGCGATGTTGTTGGTATAGATGAAGCTCAATTTTTTGATGAATCTTTAGTGGAAGTTTGCAACCAACTGGCAGCTACTGGTAAAAGAGTAATTATTGCTGGACTTGATATGGATTTTGAAGGAAACCCATTTGGCCCAATTCCCAATTTGTTAGCTCAAGCTGAGTATGTTACAAAAGTACATGCCATTTGTATGAACTGTGGGGCACTAGCTTCCTATTCTTTTCGTTTAAACAATAACAAACAAAAAGTAATGTTAGGTGAGCAAAGTACTTATGAAGCCAGATGCAGAAAATGTTTTTTAGAAGGCCAATCCAACCAAGATTGAGAACTATAGTTCTATTTGTTTTTTTATTGGCTCCCATATTGGGTTTTGGTCAAAACAATATCCCAACAGGGTCGTGGAGAACTCATTACTCGTTTAATACAACCATATCGGTAACACAAAGCACCCAAGAAGTGTTTGCAGCTTCTAAAACTGGCCTTTACATTGTAGATAAAACTGATAACAGTATAAAAAGTATCACCAAACTAAATGGGTTATCAGAAGTAGGCATAACGGTTATTGGTTATAATAACACAAGCAATACGCTAATAATTGCTTATGAAAACGGACAACTTGACCTGCTCAAGAATAATAAAATAACATCTATTCCAGACATTAAACTTTCCGATATATTAAACTCTAAAGTAACTAACCATTTTAACGAATTTGGGGCTTATTCCTATTTAAGCACTGATTTTGGGGTACTCAAAATTGACACAGAAAGTGAATCTATTCAGGAATCGTATTTAAATTTAAGTAGCACAGGCGATAATTTGAAAATTTATGCAAGTACTATTTATAACGACTCTCTCTTTTTGGCAACAGAAACAGGTTTAATGGCAGGAAGTTTAGACGAAAACCTTAAAGATTTTTCGAAATGGAAACATTTCGAAAAACCCCAAGGGGCAAATCAAGAAAAAACTACTGTGCTTTCAATTTACAACAACAAACCAATTTCAGGAAATACATCACAAGGGCTGCTTGTATATGAGAATGGAAATTGGAGTGCAAAAGGAGAGTTGATTGGAGACGATATTACAAGTATTAAAACTAATAAAGAAACAATAATAACCGCTTCTGGAAAGGTGTTTAATTATTCTAATAATACCCTCACTCAAATACAGTCTGAATACATAATAAATGCCCATGAGGCTATTGCAAACAATAATAAAACGTGGGTAGCTGATGGCCGAAATGGACTGGTTCTGGTTAACAACAACCAGAGTGAAAGCATTTACCCTAATGGACCTTTTTTTAATGAAATTATTAAGCTAACGTCCGTTCATAATAAAATTTTTGCCATTCCTAATTTCAAATCACTCAACGGGTTACCTCTTAGGAATAATGCTGGTTTTTCGGTATTTGAAAATGGCCTATGGTCAAATTACAATTCTACCGGATACCCTCAAACCAATCTATTGCCAGAATTTTTAGATATCAGTGGTGTAAGCCTACAAAACAGTGGTGAGATTTTCTTTAGCTCCTTTGGGTATGGTTTACTTAAATGGAGTGATGAACAATTTGAGATAATTGACGAATCAAACAGTCCGCTTGTAAATTCATTTCCTCCTAATAAAAATGTGCTAATTGCGGATATAGACGCTTATAATGGCAGCATCTGGGTGCTTAATAATAATACGACAAGTGCATTACAAAGTTTAGATAAGAATGATAATTGGACAACTTTTACGCCCTCTGGCAACGTTGCTGGAGCAAAAGAAATTATTAGCACACCTTGGGAAGATCAATGGATAGCAATTAATGCAGTATCGGGTGGTGGAATTATAGTTCACGGGATATCCAAAAATGAAGTAAGGTTAAAGGCGAATGGTATAGGAACAATTCCGAGTAATAACATCAATCAAATTCTGTTAGATAAGGAAGATAAAATTTGGATAGCCTCTGCAAACGGAGTGGTATATTATCTATTCCCTTATTCCATCATTGATGATCCTAGTCAAGAAGCAATTGTTCCAATAATAAATTCGCAATTGCTATTTAATAACGAGAATGTTAATTGCTTAGCTGTTGATGGAGGTAACCGAATTTGGATGGGAACTAATAAAGGAGCTTGGCTATTTGATAAAGACGGATCTGTATTAATAGAGCATTTTACGACTGTGAATAGCCCCCTGTTATCAGATGTGGTAACCAATATTGCCATAGACAACCTATCTGGAGAAGTTTTTTTTAACACCGCAAGCGGTCTCATTTCGTACCGAGGATCTGGAACAGTTACTGGCACGTATAAAACACCTAAAATATTCCCAAACCCAGTTACCCCAGGCTTTACAGGTGTAATTACGATAGAAGGGGTGCCTGCCAATAGTGAAATAAAAATCACTGACTCATCTGGCAGATTAGTTATCTTCATTGAAGCTAATGGGAATACTGCTATTTGGGACATGAGTAATGTGTATTCCAACGAAATTGGCACTGGTATCTATTTTGTTTTTATAACAAATGAAGATGGCTCATCTACACAGTTTGGCAAAATTGCTATTATAAGGTAACTTTTTGTCTATGCTGGTAAAAACAAAAGGCATTGTTCTACGGTTTGTAAAGTATAAAGAATCTTCTGTAATCGCAACAATTTATACGCTTGAAAAAGGCATTATCAGCGTAATTGCAAATAGCGTGAGAAGTAAAAATTCGAAAGGTAAAATTGCACTTTTTCAACCCTTATCCTTGGTTGAACTCATTGTTTACTATAATATCAGTAAAAATATTAGCCGCATTTCCGAGATTAACAGCTATCGCCCATTACACGACTTAAGGCAAGATCCAGTTAAAGCCTGTATTAGCATATTTATTAATGAAATGCTTAACAAATGCTTAAAGGAAGAAGAATCCAATCCTCCATTTTATAATTTTATTCAAAACTCGATTATTCACTTAAACGAGCAGAATGTTGAAACTCAGAATTTTCACCTTATTTTTTTAATCAAGCTCTCTCTGTTTTTAGGGTTCAAACCAAACTCAACTAGTGATTTCATTCAGCAAATTTCCAATGATTCTTATTATTCCGAAAACAATAATAAACAAGTTTTGAATGGCATTCTAAATGCCAATTACGAAACCAAACTTGGATTAACTAGTTCGCTTAGAAACACTATTTTAGCTGATCTTCTAGAATATTATCAGGCTCATATCGACTTAGGAAAAATTAATTCTATCGAAGTGTTACATGAACTTCTTCATAATTAGGGTCTCTATTGCTGAGTAATTTCAACAAATTTATTATTTTAGATGCTTGCTTTCGCTTTAGCCATAATGCTTGTAAGCTATAAATTTTAAACAGCCTTAGAAAGTCAGGTTTTGACTGTAAAGAGAGTTCGATATTATATTTTTCTAAAGGACGTAATTCTTATGTCTTTAACTGCTTTTGGCGGCCCACAAGTACATATTGCCTATTTCTTAGATCGGTTTGTTGATAAAAGGGGTTATTTAACCGAAAAGGAGTTATTAGAACTAAATGCCCTTTGTCAGATACTTCCTGGGCCAACTTCAACACAAACCATTACCGCCATTGGCTTTAGAATTGGGGGGCCAAACCTTGCCTATTTAACTTTATTATTTTGGGTTTTACCAGCAGTAGCCATCCTAATATTTGTAGCTATAGCTATTTCTACTTTTCAGCACAAAGAAGCTATTTTACACACTATCCGGTTCATTCAACCTATGGCTGTTGGTTTTATTACCTTTGCCGCCTTTAAAATCACCTCTAAGGTTATTGAATCAAAATCGGGGATTCTAGTATTAATTCTTTCCACTTTACTTTCTCTAAAAGCAAGCTCACCATTTCTGTTCCCAGCTCTTATTCTAGTTGGAGGACTTGTAACAGCTATAAAATATAAGAGGCAACCTAAAATAGAAAAAAATGAGCCTCTCAAAATTAAATGGTCAAATTTTCTATTGTGGTTATCAATTTTAGTTACTGGTGGAGCTCTAGCCACCTTTACTACCTGGATGCCTGTAAAGTTATTTGAAAATTTCTATCGGAACGGCTCGTTGATTTTTGGAGGAGGACAAGTTCTTATTCCACTTTTATATACAGAGTTTGTTACCTTAAAAAGTTACCTTACTTCACCAGAATTCCTATCTGGGTATGGACTAGCTCAAGCAGTACCCGGGCCAGTTTTCTCATTTAGTGCTTACATTGGGGCTCTATCCTCTCGCGAGATGGGGATTACAGGGATGATTACTGGTGGGTTAATGTCAGCCGCAGGCATATTTTTACCTGGCACCTTTTTAATATTTTTCGTAATCAGATTTTGGGATAATTTAAAAAGGTATCGAATTGTAAGAGCTTCGTTGGAAGGAATTACTGCCGCAAGCTCAGGAATGGTTATAGCAGCAGCTATAATCCTTTACCTTCCGATGGAGCATAATATCTTAAACTCCATGTTGATAATTTCTACTTTTGGCTTGCTACAATTCACCAAAATAAAAGCACCTTTTCTCATTATAGCAGGTATCCTACTTGGGATTATAATGTAGTTAGTAACTCTAAACGAGCATATTCTCTTTCCACCAATAATTTATATTCTGCCCCATGCACAAATGGGTAATTGGCTGGTTCATGTCCAATAGGCATAGATATAGCAATTGGATAAATTTTATCAGTTGTTAGGCGACTAATGATATCTATAACAGATTCGGAGAAAACTACTATACCTTGAGATAAATCACTAAACCCTCCTATTACTAATCCTTTCAATTTATCAAATTTTCCTGCCCGAGCCATTTGATTTAGCATTCGATCAATTCTATAATATTGTTCTCCCACATCCTCTAAAACCAATATAGCATTATCGGTTTCTATTTCATTCGCAGTTCCAATGCTATCACAAAGTAAAGCCAAATTTCCTCCTACAAGTGTCCCCTGTGCTTCTCCAAGTTTAATTTGAAGTTGACCCATCTCAATTTCAGAAGTTCCGTTAAATAACAAATTGTGTAGCTGACCAATAGAGCCCTCCGCACCTTCTCGAGCAAACGATGTACCCATTGGCCCATGGATAGACAATATATTCTTCTTTAAAGCACTCAAATGAAATGCGGTAATATCACTAAAGCCAATAATCCATTTGGGGCTATCAATAAGTGTGGTAAAATCAAGGTGATCAATATATCTGGTAAGACCATAGCCTCCTCGAGCGCATAAAACTATACTTACACTCTCATCATTGATAGCTTCCTGAAAGTTTTGTAGCCTCTGTTTATCTGTACCTGCAAATACACTACTTTTAGAATATACATAACTCCCAAGTTCAACTTCTAACCCCCATAACTCTAACATTTTTATGGCTGGAACCAATCCATTATCTGGCACGATACCAGATGGTGCAATAATTCGAACTTTATCCTGTTGTTTTAAGAGTGGGGGAATAATCATACCTAAAGATAAAAAGCAAATGACAATAAAAAACCCCTTTGGAGATCAAAGAGGTTTAATGTTAGAAATGTTTATCGTTTAGTTAGATGCTGCAGGAGGTGTAATTCCCATTTTTTTCAAAACAGCATTAGACGCATCATTTGCAGGGTCAGCAAAATATAGTACGTCTAAACCAGGTACTCCTGCATTGATAATGTAAGCATATCCACCTTCTTTGGCTACATCGTTTATAGCGGTTCCAATTTTATCGTAAATCGGTTGCATTAGTTGTTGCTCCTTTTGTTGAAGCGTTTGCTGGGCATTTGTTGCAAATTCTTGAGCACTTTGTTGCATAGTGGAAAGCTCTTTTTCCAAATCCAAACGAATGGCCTCCGCCATTGTATTTCCTTCGCTCACATAGCGGTTATATTTTTCTTCAAAATCTTTTTGCTTAGCAGCAGCCTGTTTTTCTAATTGACCTTGCAATGTTTGTAATTGCGATTGCACTTGTTTCATTTCTGGCATTGCACTTAACACATATTGCATATCCATATGTCCAATTTTTTGTGTTTGTGCCATTACTGCTGTACTGCCTAAAATGGCAGTTAACAATACAAAATACTTCAACTTATTCATCTGTTTATTATTATGGTTTATAATCTTATTTTAAACTAATTATCTAATACATCATTGGGGTCTCCAAGTCCCAATTCTTCAAGCACAAAGTCTGTGTAATCATGAACCGGATCTGTATAAATCATTACCAACTCACCCGATTTGTCAAACACTATTTGCAACCTATGTTCATGAGCCATTTTTTCAACGGCCTCAAAAACTAAATCTTGTACAGGCTTTATCAACTCTTTTTTCTTTAAAAAAAACAATCCTTCAAACCCAAACACTTTCTTTTGATATTCTTTCAATTCAATTTCATGTTCAGTTATAGCTTTCAGCCTATCCTCTTTCATTTCAACAGTTAAAAGAACTTCTTCAGCTTTGAGATCACTGTGCATATTGTCTATTTCAATTTGCATATCTTGAATTTCCTTTTGCCATTCAACTGCCAGTTTATCTATTTCAGCTTTTGCCTCGTTATACTCTGGCATCTTACTGAGTATAAAATTTGTGTTTACATATCCGAATTTTTGCGCTACTGATTGTGTAGGTAACAAATACGTTGCCAAAATTATGAAAACAAGTTTAGATAGGGAATTATACATGATAATAAATTAGCGTAATTGCTGCCCAATTGTAAATTGAAACTGCATACCACTTGGCTCAGTACTTCCAGGAAGTGTATCAAAACCATACCCCCAATTTAGTCCAATAAGCCCAAAAGCTGGCATAAATAAACGAGCACCAAAACCTGCAGCCTTGTAGGTATCAAAAGGGCTAAAAGTCTCATAATTATCCCATGCATTTCCCGCTTCTCCAAATACCAAAACGTATATTGTTGCTGCTGCCCCTGTAGTAATGGGGTATCTTAGCTCCATTGCATATTTAGCATAAATAGTACCACCAGAGGTTCCGGTATAAGTTGCATCATATTGATCTATGGGTTTAATAGAGAGGTTTTCATAACCCCTAAGCCCGATAATGTCGGTACCTAAAATAAAATTTTGTCCTGCCAACCCATCACCTCCTACTCTAAATCGTTCAAAAGGCCCTACAGGTACAGTTCCAGGAGAATAGGTATTCATAAACCCAAAGTGAACTCTAGACTCAAGCACTAATTTTCCTACTAAGTTTAAGTAATATTTTGCATCAAACATAAACTTCATATACTCTACCCATTTGTTAACTTCTTCTGGGCTTGCAGTACTATAGTCTAAATTATTTAATTTAGAAAAAGGAGGGGTAAAACTGCCAGATAAAGATACTGTAGAGCCTGATTTTGGATACATAGGGTTGTCAATGCTACTCCTTGCCAGCGTACTGGTTAATAAAAATGTATTGGAAATCCCTGTATTAAAAGGTAAGGCACCAACCTGTTGGTAATAATTATCAAGTTTATATACCTTATAAGAAAGTGCCGTACTAAGTGTAAAATAATTATCTGGCCAGGTAAGTCTTTTACCTAAGCCAACGGTTACAGAATTTACTCTAAACGAACCGGCACCAAAAGGGCTAAACCTTGGATCTGTATTTTGAATAGACGTATTAAAGCTAACTGTTAGTGAGGTGGGTTTTTTCCCTCCTAACCAAGGCTCGGTAAATGAGGCTGTGTAGCTTTGAAACTGTCGCCCATTAGCCTGGGCACGAATAGAAAGTTTTTGACCATCACCAACAGGCAGTGGATGCCATTTTTCGAAATGAGGCACATTTCTTAAGGAAAAATTATTAAAAGTAAGCCCAAGTGTACCAACAAATCCAAACATTCCACCCCAGCCACCAGAAAGTTCTATCTGATCATTGGGTCGCTCTACTAATTTGTACTCAATATCTACTGTGTTATCAACAGGGTTCGGAATCGGATTAATTTGAATCTGCTCAGGGTCGAAATAACCCAAAGTACCCAATTGTTGCTGGTCTCTAATAATATTAGTTCTACTAAACAAGTCGCCAGGCATTGTTCTTAGTTCTCTTCTAATTACATGGTCATTTGTTCTATCATTCCCGGTAATAATTACTTTGCTAATAGTTGCCTGAGCACCTTCATAAATTCTCATTTCAATATCGATGGAATCTCCAATTACTGCAACTTCTACTGGCCTGATATTAAAAAATAAGTATCCATTGTCCATATAAAGGCCTGAAATATCAATCCCTTGAGGGTTCATTTGCAAACGCTTATCCATTTCTTCTTTATTATAAACATCACCAGATTTGATTCCCAAAACCCTCTGAAGCCTAGCGTCATCATACACATAATTGCCAGACCAAGTAATATTTCTATAGTAGTATCTATCGCCTTCTTCTACTTTTAAGTAGATGGCAATTGAGCTAGTATCTGTTTTAAAAATAGAATCTTTAGTTATTACAGCATCTCGAAAACCCTTTGAGTTGAGGTAGGCTACAATACTCTTTTTATCTTCCTCAAAATCTGACTTAATGTATTTTGAAGATTTGAAAATATTAAGATTCACATGTCTAGAAAGATAATCCGAAGTAGTCTTAGGATCCATTTCTTTGCTATCCAAGATGAAAGATTTCATGTTAAGATGAGTAACTCGGTAGGCGATATCTTTAAATAAGGAAAGTCTCACACGCTCCTTTGTGTTTTTCATTTTCCCTTTAATCTTACCAAGGCTAACTTCTTCTGCTCCATCAATGTAAATTCTATCGACCTTAACTTTAGGGTTTTTTTGAACTTTAATCTTTAACCGCACATGATTTGACAGCAACGTATCCTTTTCCTTTATAATATCAACTTCACAATTTAAAAACCCTTTATCTATATAGTGTTTTTTAACATTATTCTTTGTGATATTCACCATAGCATCAGTTAAAACTTTACCACGATAAGGAGCAACTAATTCCTTTAAATCAGTCTTTTGCGATTTAGACACCCCTTCAAATGCAAATTTTGATAGTCTAGGTCGTTCCGTTAATTCAACTATTAAATAAACCTTTCCTGTTTCAATTTTCTCTATCAAAATTTTTACATCTCCAACTAGTCCATGTTTCCACAGTTTTTTAATAGCATTGCTAATATCATCACCAGGAATTTTTATTCTATCTCCAACTTTTAAACTTGTAAGAGAAACTAAGGTGTTCCCATCTAAGTAATTTGTTCCTATAACCTTAATATTTGCTATTTCATATTCTTGAGGCCTGCTATAATCAAGCCCTGATGGTGTTTTAGGCTCAACGGTTTGGTTACGACTTCTCCTTATCTGGCCTATGGCAGAAGATATAAAAAGTACCAGTATTATTAAACTAAGAATTCCTTTCTTCATTCTAACTACTTTATCTGCTCGCTTGTTTTACCAAAGCGTCTCTCTCGTTTATTAAAATCTTCTAACGCCTCAAACAGGTGTTCTTTTCTAAAATCAGGCCACAGCACCTCTGTAAAATAGAGTTCTGTATAGGCTATTTGCCAAAGCAAAAAATTACTCAGCCTTAACTCACCACTTGTGCGAATCAACAATTCAGGATCTGGGTAACTGCCCGTTGACAATTGATTCCCAATCATTTGCTCATTGATATCACCAACTCTAATCTCCCCAATTTTAACTTTTAAGGCAAGGTCTTTTACTGCTTTTGTCAGTTCATTTCTGCCACTATAATTTAACGCTAAGATAAGGGTTAATCCTGAATTGCTTTCTGAAGCCTTAACATCTCCATCAAGTGCTTGAACACACCTATTAGGCAATCCACTAATATCCCCAATAGTCTCTAAACGAATATTATTTTTCATTAGTGTACTCAACTCTTTTCTTAACGAATCGATAAGGAGCTCCATAAGAGCATCCACCTCTTCTTTGGGTCTTCCCCAATTTTCAGTTGAAAATGCATATAAAGTCAAAAACTTCACCCCAAGTTCAGCACAACTTTCAACCGTATCGCGAACTGCTTTTATGGCATTTCTATGACCAAAAATTCTTGCAGCCCCTTTTTTCTTGGCCCAACGGCCATTTCCATCCATAATAACGGCAATATGCTCAGGTATGTTATTAAACTTTGTCACCAACTAAATGCTACAATTCTAATTTTTGGTTGCAAAAATATCTTAAATAATTGAGAATACGTGCTTTAGAAATCAGTTTAACGTCTTCTATATCCTTGCTTAATGGGCAATGTTGGGCAAATGACACTGTAAAAAGTATAACTAAGGCTAACTCCTGCAAAATAGTACTTATCATTATCTTCAGGATTCCCATATTGGTAATTTTTGACAAACAAATCTCCTTCTGAATAATTATCAACATAATCAAAAAAGGTTGCTCTTATACCTGCCTCTAAAGAAAAAGACCATTTAGGAGTAGCCCGATATCTAAATCCAAATGCCAATGGTATGGCTATTTGAATTGGGCTATATGTAAAAGCACTAGCTTCATGGCCTAGCATACCAAATAGCCCAAGTCCTCCATAAAAATAAGGTGACCAATTCTGAGGAGCATTTTTACTCCTAAAATCCAAAAAATAGTATTCTAATCCAGTAGCAAATTCATATAAAAAAATGTTAAACGAGCTTGCTCTGGCAACTGAGAAAGCATCAATAGGCTTTGTATCTGTACCAGCCAGCCCTCCACCAACAAAGGAAACCCTGATACTGATATGGTCTCTCATATTAAATCGATAGAATACAGTAGCCGCAGGCTTAATTGGGTTTGTTAGTGCATTTCTAGAAAGATCTCCCGTGTAGGAAAGCATTCCAATACCACCCCCAATTTCTCTTTTTTGACTAAAACTTATGGTGGTCGATAGAAATAGTAAAATAAAAATGGGAATCCAATACTTTAGCTGAATTCCCATTTCGATATTTTTAATCATATTTAAATTATCTAAACTTAGCTCTTCTAAAAGAAGAACCTAGAATATAGCTTACTTTAATACTTGTAACGTAATAAATGTCATTATCGCTTGCTCCGCCTCTATTATTAGAAAAACCTTCTTGTCCAAACCCATTAACTGTGTTGTAAATGCCTTCATTTCTTCCAGTATAGGGGTCTGTATCCCATCCTGAAATATATTGCGATCTGTCATTTCCAGACTTAGCACCCGTAGGTTCCATAGACCTATCAGACATTGCTTTTGCTAAATCACCATCTAATACATCTAAATCTACATAATTGCGACTAATATCATCTATGTAATCAAAAAACAAATACCTAAAGGTAATATCAAACGAAATATCCAAGGCCTCACCCAGCTTATAACGAACCCCTAAACCAAATGGTATAGACACTTGCCATAAACTGTAAGGTTTAATCCCAAAATTAGCATCGGTCGGTTCTAAGTTAGCATACTGCCCTTCTGTGCCCAGTGGCCTAAGGCTTACCCACTGCCCGGCTTCAGGAAGTGCTACGCCTGTTGACCCACTAGCCTCAGGTGCTATTGCTTTAGGGTTATGATGAAAACCAGCAAGACCAATTAAAGCATAAGGCGTAATTTGCACTCTACTTAAATAAGAGCCCTGGTTTTGAAATAAATCAAAAATTCCAACAACAGCTAGTTCTGTAATATTGTTTTTAAAATGTAAGTTCCGTTTATATCTATAGTTCGAATTTTCTCCAGTGGGGTCAGCAGCTTTATTATCATCACTAAATAAGGTACCATACGACAATGAAGCTTGTAGGGTATAACGAGGGCCAAATCTATATCCTCCGGAAAGAACAAACCCTGGACGGGTTGAAGAAATTTTTGTGCTAAATATTCCCGATTTCGGAGCAATATCTCCAAAATAGTTCATTGAATTTACCCCAACTCCAACATAAAAATACTTTTTCTGCTTTGTAAAGCCATTATTCTGCCCTTTATAATTGGCCATGGCTTTATTCTTCCTTTTAATTTGTTTCCTATTTATTTGAGCAAACCCAACAGAAATAGTGAACACAAACGTTAGGGTGAAAATTAATTTAATAAGTTTAGTCATCTAGTTTTTACCTTTAAAGTATGGCATTGCAGTATTGACAAAGGTATTTAATCCATTACGAATTAAAAAATTCTTACCAATTTCTATAGTCAATCCCCCAATTTAACTTGTTTCGCATTGTTTCAAATTGATTATAGTCCTTAAACTTAACAAGTTTACCTGATTTTTTAAACTTTTTAACTTTAATATGAACGTTTGTTGGAACCACCATTGAACGAGAATCCAGTGAAACTAAAACGTTATCACTCCTTGCTTCAATTTCAAAAGATATCTCACTATGATCCGAAACAATTAAAGGTCGAGCATTTAAGTTATGAGGACTTACTGGAGTTATTACGAAATTATTAGACTGAGGAAGCACCAACGGGCCACCACAACTTAAAGAGTAACCTGTTGATCCTGTAGGAGTTGATATAATTATCCCATCGGCCCAATACGTGTTTAAATAAACTCCGTCTATTATTACTTTTACATTTATCATTGAAGAGGTATCTCTTTTTAAAATTGCAAAATCGTTTAGCGCAAAATTTTCTCCATTAAAAATATTTTGATCCGATTCTAGTTGAAGTAATATACGGTTATCTATTTCATACTCTTTTCTACAAAGTGAATCCACAGCTTCTGCAATTTTTGCTAAAGAAGTGGTGGCAAGAAACCCCAACCTACCCATGTTAATTCCTACAATAGGTATTTCTAATTCAGCAACATGAGTCAATAAATCAAGCAGTGTGCCATCTCCTCCAAAAGAAAAAGCATACTTTACACTTTTAAGTTCCTCTTTAGACTGATAGACTGCTACACTATCAATACCCTTGAGGTTCTCATAAACACAAATACCATAAAATTCTTCAGATAAGTATGGTAAAAAACCGCAGGACTTTAGCTTCTCAAAAAAATATTCAAGTCTGGGTTTATCATCCAGACTAAAAGGCTTCCCATGAATTGCTACGTGCATCTCCATTTTTATAAATCTAAGTATTTAAACAATACGTTTAGTCTTTCTTGGTCAGAATCCGGGTTGGGCTTAGTCTGTAATTGAGCGATTACTTTATAATCAAACCGCTCTAACGTAGCCACAAGTCTTTGTACATCTTCACTATTAACTTTTAACGTTAGTTTTAGCAATTCAGAATCTGATTCATCAAGCTTAATAGAACTACTTAAAATTCTATATCCTTCCGACTCTACCAACCTGCTTATTTCGGAAAGTGAATAATCAATGGATTTAAGAGATAATACAACAATAGCTCCAACTGATTGCACAGCCAATGTTTGAGAAAGCGCAAAAATTGTATCCTTTATTGTAATAACGCCCAAATAATCATCTTGTTCGTCAACAACACCCACCAACTCTATCGTATTACTTGAAGCTAGTTTTATGATTTCGAAAAAATGTGCCGACTGGTTAAGTTTACAATGATTACACTCAAGTTCCAAGTCTCCAATTAATGTAGATTCCGATTCTTGATCTAATATTAATTCTTCCGAAACAAGCCCTAAAAACTTCCCTTTGCTAACAACAGCTAATTGGTTGCATCTAAATTCATCCATCCAAGCCAGCGCCAGGGTTGTAGTATCCGACAATTTTAATGGCGGAATCATATCATTTATGAGCTCAGACGCTAACATTTTCTTCTTCTAACAAGTATTTTTCTAAAATTTCATTAAATATATCTGGCTGCTCCATCATGGGCGCATGGCAACAGTAGTCTATAAATTCAAGAGTTGAGTTTGGTATCAATTTATTAAACTCATGTGCAACAGATGGTGGAGTTATGGTATCATTTAACCCCCAAATGAGTAACACTGGTGCTTTTATATCTGGCAATTGATCTGCCATATTATTACGCTGTGCAGACCTTGCTATAGCAATTAGCCTTAATGTTTTCTGAGGGCTCTTAAATGTTTGATATACTTCTTGCACATATTCTTCCGATACCGTATCGGGATTGTAAAAAGTATAGCCCACTTTTTCTTTTACATAATCATAGCTTTGAATTCTTGGAAAAGAGCCTCCCATTGAATTTTCAAATAACCCTGAACTACCTGTTAATATTAGCTTTTCTACCTTTTCGGGGTGCTGAATTATATATGCCAAACCCACATGGCCTCCTAATGAGTTACCCATAACAATCATATTATTGAGATTGAATATCTCCACAAACTCTGTAACAAATTTGGCAATGCCCTCTACCCCTGATTTTTTTAAGGGGAGTGTGTAAATAGGCAACATAGGAATAATTACCCGATAGTGCTTAGAGAACTTGCTAACTACTTTCTCCCAGTTACTTAACGCACCAAATAGCCCGTGAAGAAGCAAAAAGGTTTGCCCTTCACCTTCATCTATATAACTGTATCCGTTTTTTTCTTTTAACTCCATATAAAATTGGTATCAGCACCAAATTAATACATCTTATTAAACTTTTCTAAATTATTCGGTTGCAGAATCAATTAATTCGCCAAGGCCTTCAAATAAATCCGAAACTGCAGGAATTACTCCATCGAGCATTGAAGCCAACGCTGGAGCCACAGGCTTTACACAACTTAAAAGCAAAGAACCCTGTTCCCAATCATTAGGAAAGCTGATTTTAAAAATACTTGCTACCCAAATTAAGGATGATATTAAGAAAGTCCACATTAAAGCTCCCATAAGTGCTCCTGCCAGTTTATCAATGCCTCCTAGTAATATCATTTGAACAAACTTTTTAAGCAATTTGCCAATAAAGTTAACAATAATGATAATACCAATAAAGATGACAATAAAAGCCAAAATCGGAATTAATTTACCTGTTAACCCAAACTCATTAATCAAGATGGAAACTCCCCAGTTTAAGAAGTAAAATCCGCCAAAAACACCAAGAATTAATGCCAGCAATGATATTGCCCCTACAATAAAGCCTTTTTTAAAACCGCTATAAGCTCCTATTAATATAGGAACTGCCAGTATCAAATCAAGTGTGTTCATTATTGAGCCAATAACTCTTTTACAAGTGTAGAAATCATTCTTCCTTCAGCCTTTCCTGCCAGCTCTTTAGTTGCAGTTCCCATTACTTTGCCCATATCGGCAGGGCTTGCTGCACCTACTTTGGCAATAATTGATACAAGTGCTTCTCTTACTTCCGACTCTTCCATCTGTTTTGGAAGATATTTTGAAATCACTTCGTACTCAAAAAATTCTTTTTCAGCTAAATCATCTCGGCCTTCTTTTTTAAAAAGTTCACCACTTTCTTTTCGTTGTTTAGCTGCTTTCATCAAAAGCTTCATTTCGGTATCTTCCGAAATTTCTTCTTGTGCACCCTTTTCTGTTTCGGCTAATAGAATCGCTGATTTAATGCTTCTAAGAGCAGTTAGCTCTTCTTTACGCTTAGCAAGCATGGCTTGCTTTATATCTTCGTTTATTGTTTCCTTGAGACTCATATTTATAAATTTAGTACCTTAAATTGTCTATACAATTTATTGTTTACGATGTTAGAATTACGGTTTACTCATCTCTAATATATTTCTGTTAAAATTGTTTCGGCTATTGATATTGGAGCCAAATAAATTCTAAATTTTAAACGTAAAACAATAACTTGCAGCAAAAATAGGAATTCTATTGATATGGCAACCCGTTTAAGTGTTAATGTAAACAAAATAGCTACACTGCGCAATGCAAGAGGTGGCAATAATCCTAATGTAGTTCAGGTTTCAAAAGACCTTGAAAAGTTTGGTGCTCAAGGAATTACCGTGCACCCAAGACCTGATGAACGCCATATCACCTATCAAGATGTGCTGGATTTGTCGGGTATTGTTACTACCGAATATAATATTGAGGGATACCCCGATCAGCGATTTATGGATTTGGTATTGAAAGTAAAACCTACGCAAGCCACTTTAGTACCTGACCCTCCGAGAGTTCTCACCTCAAATGCAGGTTGGGACACCTTAAAACATAAAGATTTCTTAACAGATATTATTCAGGAGCTGAAAGCAAATGGTATGAGGACTTCCATTTTTGTTGATACTGGTTTGCAAAACATAGAAGGTGCTGCAAATGTTGAATCTGATAGAATTGAGCTTTATACAGAGCCTTATGCAAGTGGCTTTATTCATAACAAAGAGTTAGCAATAAAGCCATTTGTAGTAGCTGCTGAAAAAGCAAAGGCGTTAGGGCTCAAAATAAATGCCGGACACGATTTAGATTTAGAAAACCTAAACTATTTTGCTAAGTCTATTCCATTTTTAGAGGAGGTTTCCATTGGCCATGCACTTATTAGCGATGCCTTATATTATGGGTTAGAAAATACGGTTCAAATGTACTTGCAACAATTAGACGTTTAAATGAAACTTAATTATAAAGAAATAGGAGAAGGCAAGCCTTTGATAGTATTGCACGGTTTGTTCGGCTCCTCTGATAATTGGATAAGTATTGGGCGAAGTTTGGCAGAAACTCGACAAGTATTTTTAGTTGACCAACGCAATCATGGCGATTCTCCTCATAGTAATGTGTTTACCTATGAAGCAATGGCTGCAGATTTGAAAGAATTTGTTATTGACCATTCCATAGAAAAATTTGATTTAATAGGCCATTCTTTAGGAGGAAAAACAGCGATGTTGTTTGCAACACAACACCCTGAATTAGTGGATAAATTAATTGTAGTTGACATTGCTCCTAAGCAATACCCTGTACACCACGATACTATTATTCAAGGCTTAAAATCAATTAATTTAAGTTTATTAAAATCGAGAGCGGATGCAGACAAAGCTTTAGCCAAATTTGTACCCTTAATTGGTATAAGACAGTTTTTATTAAAGAACTTAAAACGAACACCTGAAGGTTTTGGGTGGAAAATAAATTTAGACATTATTGAAAAGGACATTGCTGAAGTTGGCAAACCATTGCTAGAAAATGCTGTTTTTGATAATCCGACTTTGTTTATTAGAGGCGGCATGTCGAATTATATTTTAGAAGATGATATGGAATTAATTCAAGCTCATTTTCCAGCCTCTCAATTAGTAACAATAAAAGGAGCAAGTCATTGGGTACACGCTGAAAAGCCTCAAGAGCTTTTAGAAGAAGTGAACAGATTTTTTACATAATGAAAAAAGGAACAATCTATCTAATCCCCTCTGTTATTTCTCCGGATACTGCCAACCAAGTACTATCTCCTCAAGTGGTTGATGTAGTAAAAAAAACGACTGTATTTTTAACCGAAACCATTAGAGAGTCAAGGAGGTTTATCAGTAGCCTCAAACTAGGTATTGATATTTCTTCTCTGCAATTCGAAAAGGTTGATAAGGATACTGCGGATATAGAAACAGAAAAGTATTTAGCACCAGCACTAAAAGGCAAAAATATAGGGGTGCTTTCTGATGCAGGTTGCCCAGGTGTGGCAGACCCCGGAGCCCAAGTTGTTCGCATAGCACATAAATTAGGTTTGCAGGTTACCCCTTTAGTGGGCCCTTCCTCATTGCTCTTGGCCTTAATGGCCTCAGGAATGAATGGCCAGTCTTTTGCATTTAATGGATACCTACCAATTGATACTAAAGAAGCAGCTCAAAAAATTAAACAGTTCGAGAAAACTTCTCGAAGTCAAAACCAAACACAGCTTTTTATTGAAACTCCCTACCGTTCTGATCGAACATTGGAGATACTTATAAAAAGCCTAAACCCCAATAGCCTATTATGTTTGGCCAAGGATATTACTGGCACTAAAGAATACATCAAAACACAACCTGTAAACCAATGGAAAAGCCATAAAATAATCATTGGAAAAGAGCCAACTGTTTTTCTATTTTTAGCTCCTTAAATATTTTCAATTAACTACATTTGTCGATTCAAATTAATCTTAATAATTAATGTCATACTTATTTACATCTGAGTCTGTTTCTGAAGGGCATCCTGATAAAGTTGCCGATCAAATTTCTGATGCATTAATCGATTACTTCCTTGCATTCGACCCTCAATCGAAGGTGGCTTGTGAAACATTAGTAACTACTGGCCAAGTAGTATTGGCAGGGGAGGTTAATACAAGTACTTATTTAGATGTGCAGACCATTGCACGTGAAGTAATTGCAAGAATTGGATACACTAAAAGCGAATATATGTTCGAAGCACATTCTTGTGGTATTTTATCTGCTATTCACGAACAATCTTCAGAAATTAATCAAGGAGTTGATCGTAAAACAAGTGGAGATTTTGAATCTAAAGCAAATGCACAAGGAGCAGGTGATCAAGGAATGATGTTTGGTTATGCCACTAAAGAAACAAAAAATTATATGCCTTTGGCATTAGACCTTTCTCATAAAATTCTTCAAGAATTGGCTAAGGTAAGAAGAGCAGGAGATAAAATAAATTACCTCCGGCCTGATGCAAAATCGCAGGTTACCATTGAATATACCGATGATAATAAGCCTGTTAGAATAGATACCATTGTAGTTTCTACACAGCACGATGATTTTGCTCCAGACGAAGAAATGTTAGCTACCATTAAGAGTGACATTATTGAATATGTAATTCCTAAAGTAAAAGCGCAACTGAGTCCAGAAATACAAGCTTTATTTGATGATAAAATTTTATACCATATTAACCCTACCGGCAAATTTGTTATTGGTGGACCTCACGGAGACACAGGACTAACAGGTCGAAAAATCATTGTGGATACGTATGGAGGAAAAGGTGGCCATGGTGGCGGTGCTTTTAGTGGCAAAGACCCAAGTAAGGTTGATAGAAGTGCTGCTTATGCTACAAGGCATATAGCTAAAAATCTAGTGGCTGCAGGGGTTTGTGATGAAGCTTTGGTGCAAATATCCTATGCTATTGGTGTAGCTAAACCTTGCGGGCTATTTGTTGAAACTTATGGAACGGCCAATGTAAAAGATGAAAATGGCAACAAACTTTCTGATGGTGAAATAGCTAGAAAATTAGAATCTATTTTTGATATGAGACCGTATGCCATTGAGCAGAGACTCAAATTAAGAAACCCTATTTACTCAGAAACTGCAGCGTATGGACATATGGGAAGGGAGCCTAAAGTAGTAACAAAAACTTTTAAGAATGCCGGGCAAAAAATCGAGTTAGAAGTAGAATTATTCACTTGGGAAAAACTTGATTATGTTGATAAAATAAAAGAAGCATTTAACTTATAAAAAAGGCCCTAAACGGGCCTTTTTTATGTCTAATTGAGTCGCCATTTGTCAATGACTCATTGCTTTTTCTTTAAATCTCTTTAGTTGTTTTGTTAATGCTTGAGTAGCTTCGTCACTGGCTGCTTCAAATGAAGCAGCATTTGAAGCAGCAAAAAGCTGCTCCCCAGGAATATTTAGTTTTATTTCTACTGTTTTGTTTTTTATACCTTCGTTGTTCAGTCGCATAAATACTTCTCCATCAACTATTCGATCGAAAAATCTTTCCAACTTATTCATTTTCTTCTGAACTACGTCAAGCAATTTGCTATCGGCATCAAACTTAATTGAGTGCATTTTTACATTCATAGCGTTATATATTTAATTTGTAATATTAATTTCTATGCTTTAGGGTGTGCTTTCTCAAACACTTTTTTCAATTTATCTAAGGAGTTATGCGTATATACCTGAGTTGCAGCCAAACTTGAATGCCCTAGTAACTCTTTCACCGCATTCAAATCTGCTCCATTATTTAATAAGTGCGTAGCAAAACTATGCCGCAAAATATGAGGGCTATTTTTCTCTAATGAAGTAGTAGCTCCCAGATATTTTTTTACTTTTCGATACACAAAAACTTCATATAAAGGTTGCCCTTTATTCGTCAAAAGTAAAAAATCATTTGCTTCACTCATATACTCAACTTCTCTTAGTTGCAAATACTTTTGAACCAGGTTTGCTACTTCTATTGTTAACGGAATTACTCTTTCCTTGTTGCGTTTTCCTAGTACCTTTATTTGTCTTTTTTCAACATTTATCGAAGTTGTTTTTAAACCTATGAGTTCAGCTCTTCTCACACCTGTGGCATACAGCAATTCTAACATTAATCTATCGCGGACACCCTTAAAATCGTCCCCAAACTCAACCAATTCAAATAAATTTTGCATCTCATGCTCTTGGGCAAATTGAGGTAGTCTTTTGGGAGTACGCAGTGCTTTTAATTGGAGTGATGGATCTTTTGTTATAAGTCCAGACCGCAACAAAAACTTATAATAGCTACGTATGGAAGCCATCTTTCTATTAACAGAGGAAGGAGCAATTTTATCTTCGACTAAACTAATTATCCAAGACCGAATATGTTGATAGGTGACCGACTCCAGCTTTAAATGAGAATCGAGAGATGATAAAAATATATTAAATTGATCTAAATCGTTCTTATAAGAAACCACA
This sequence comes from Cyclobacteriaceae bacterium, assembly GCA_027067135.1. Lineage (GTDB taxonomy): Bacteria > Bacteroidota > Bacteroidia > Cytophagales > Cyclobacteriaceae > JAKISE01. The sequence goes on along the minus strand of JAMOMJ010000158.1, from coordinate 11,235 downwards.
GTATGAACACTGTAACGTTTCTCAAATTCAATATATTTCAGGAAGGTATTTATCATTAAGTCAGTAACACGGTTCAAACGACTCGCACTACTAACTTAATAATTAAAGATGACTTTAAGGAAAAGATTAGTAATTATCTTTTGCAAACATTTTTTGTTTGTAAGCAGCCTTAAGTTTCATGGTTCTATTTGTAATAGATGGTTTTTCAAAAGCAGTTCTCGATCTTAATTCACGAAGTACACCAGTTTTTTCAAACTTTTTCTTGAATCTTTTTAAAGCTCTGTCAATTGACTCGTTTTCTTTTACATTTATAATAATCATAGCAATAACTATACGTTTATTTCCAAATTGGAGCGCAAATATAGGAAGCTAAAAATCTAATTCAAAATCATTCTTCTAACAAAAGCTTAGAAATTACTAATTTTTGAATTTCAGTAGTTCCCTCTCCAATCGTACACAGCTTAGAATCTCTGAAATACTTTTCTACAGGATAGTCTTTGGTGTAACCATATCCTCCAAAAATTTGCACTGCATCGGTGGCTACTTCTACAGCAATTTCAGAAGCATAAAATTTAGCCATAGCCGACTCTTTGGTCATAGGAAGATGGTTGTTCTTTAATTCCGCTGCATTTTTTATAAGCTGTCGGGCTGCTTCTACTTTAGTAGCCATTTCGGCTAGTTTAAATGAAATACCCTGAAAACTAGCAATAGCTTTACCAAACTGATGCCTTTCTTTTGAGTATTTAATAGATTCTTTCAATGCCCCTTCTGCTATTCCTAATCCTAGAGCAGCTATAGATATTCTTCCTCCATCTAAAATTTTTAATGCCTGTACAAAACCATCACCTATTTCTCCCAAAATAGCATCAGATGAAACAATACAGTTATCCAATATTACTTCAGTTGTTTCTGAAGCTCTCATCCCTAGCTTGTCTTCTTTTCTACCAGCCTTCAATCCAGGATTACTTCTTTCAACCACAAAAGCCGTCATTGCCTTTTTATCTCCAATAGCACCTGTACGAGCCATTACAACAACAATGTCTCCTGAGTTCCCATGAGTAATAAAATTTTTAGACCCATTGAGCACCCAATTGTTACCTTCTTTTATTGCGGTTGTCATCATATTTCCTGCATCACTACCTGTATTAGGTTCTGTTAATCCCCAAGCTCCGATCCATTCGCCTGAAGCTAATTTTGGGAGCCACTTCTTTTTTTGCTCTGCACTTCCAAACGATAAAATATGGTTTACACAAAGTGAGTTATGAGCAGCTAATGACAAACCGATTGATGGATCCCAAATTGTAATTTCCTCAATAGTAGCTACATATTCATGGTATCCTAAGCCTGCTCCACCAAACTCTTCAGGCACCAAAATTCCCATTAATCCTAGCTCTCCGAGTTTAGTAAAAATTTCTCTAGGAAAGATTTGTTCGTTATCCCAACCTCTTCTTTCAGATTCAATAAATTTTTTGCCGAAATCTTTAACAGAAGACTTTATCATTTTAATATTTTCGCTATTGCTCATTTTATATCTACTTGATTTTCTTTTATTTAACAAATAATTTATTTGCTCGTTCGCTAAAATAATCTATTTACTTGATAAGTAACGAATGAAAAAAAATCAGTTCATCAATTCTGAAAAAAAATCACCTTATTTTTGGGACAAATTTTACATAAATATGAAAATAGCAGTAGTTGGAAGCGGATATGTTGGGCTTGTTACCGGCACATGTTTTGCCGAAACAGGCAATGAGGTTACTTGCATAGATATTGACCCTAAGAAAATTGAGATGCTAAAAAGTGGAAAAATTCCCATTTTTGAACCTGGCCTTGATTTGCTTTTTGATAGGAATACAAAACAGGGAAGATTAAATTTTACAACAAACCTTAAAGAAGGTATAGAAGGGGCACAAGTTATATTTCTGGCTTTACCTACCCCTCCAGGAGAAGATGGATCTGCTGACCTAAAATATATATTAAAAGTAGCCGATGATTTAGGTGCCATTTTAAAAACCTATGCAGTAATAGTAGATAAGAGCACCGTACCAGTGGGTACAGCCGAAAAGGTTACAACTGCGATTGCTAAAAATGCAACTGTTGAGTTTGATGTGGTTTCAAACCCAGAGTTTTTGCGAGAAGGTGTAGCTGTGGACGATTTTATGAAGCCCGACCGAGTAGTAATTGGTACTCAATCAGAAAAAGCTATAGAAATAATGGAACAGCTTTACGAGCCCTTAGTCCGACAAGGAAACCCCATTATTTTTATGGATGAGAAATCTGCGGAGCTTACAAAATACGCTGCAAATTCTTTCCTTGCTACTAAAATTACATTTATGAACGAGATTGCCAACTTATGTGAGCTATTAGGAGCCGATGTGGATATGGTACGAAAAGGAATTGGAACAGACTCACGTATTGGTAAACGATTCCTATTCTCTGGTATTGGGTATGGAGGCAGTTGTTTCCCTAAGGATGTACAAGCTTTGGCCAAATCGGCTAAAGATGCTGATTACGATTTTGGTATTTTAAATGCCGTGATGAATATCAATCAATCTCAAAAAACAAAATTAATTCCTAAAATCAAGGCATATTTTGGTGGGGGCTTAAAAGGAAAAACCATTGCGATGTGGGGTTTAGCATTTAAACCAAACACCGATGATATTAGAGAAGCTCCAGCCTTAGTAAATATTGATGCGCTGGTAAAAGCAGGAGCCAAAGTGCAGGCATTTGACCCGGAAGCAATGGATAATGTAAAAGGTGCGATTGGAGGAAAAATAAGCTATGCTAAAAATCAATATGAAGCACTAGAAGGAGCCGATGCCTTACTTATTGTAACCGAATGGCCTGTATTTAGATCGCCTGATTTTGATAAAGTAAAATCGCTCTTAACAAATAATGTTATTTTTGATGGAAGGAATTTATACAAGCCTTCTGATATGAAGAAAAATGGATTTGAATACCATAGCATAGGAAGAGAAGAAATAAATGGCTAAGAAAAAAGTTTTAATAACAGGAGCTGCAGGTTTTTTGGGCTCGCATTTATGCGATCGCTTTATTAAAGAAGGGTATAATGTAATTGCGATGGATAATCTTATTACAGGCGACCTTCGCAACATTGAACATCTACAGAACAATCCTGACTTTGAATTCATTAATCATGATATTTCTGAGTATATTGACTTTGAAGGAGCACTTGATTACATCCTTCATTTTGCATCGCCTGCCAGCCCCATTGATTACCTTAAAATACCTATTCAAACCTTAAAAGTAGGCTCTTTGGGCACTCACAACTTGCTTGGTTTAGCTAAAGATAAAAAAGCACGGCTGCTCATTGCTTCTACCTCAGAGGTGTATGGCGACCCAAATGTGCATCCTCAACCAGAAGAATATTACGGTAATGTAAACCCGGTTGGACCAAGAGGTGTTTATGATGAAGCCAAGCGTTTTCAAGAAGCCATTACCATGGCCTACCACACCTACCATGGACTAGAAACTCGCATTGTTCGAATATTTAATACATACGGGCCGCGAATGAGATTAAATGACGGTCGTGTATTACCTGCGTTTATTGGACAAGCCTTAAGAGGCGAAGACCTTACTGTTTTTGGTGATGGCTCTCAAACCCGTTCTTTCTGTTATGTAGATGATTTAATTGAAGGAATTTACCGATTACTTTTAAGTGATTATGTGCACCCCGTAAACATTGGCAACCCACACGAAATTACTATTGCTGAATTTGCCGAAGAGATAATTAAACTTACGGGTACAGATCAAAAGGTTATTTATAAACCTTTACCAAAAGATGACCCCTTGCAACGGCAACCTAAAATCGACCGTGCCAAAGAAATACTAGATTGGGAGCCAAAAGTAAACAGAGAAGAAGGATTAGAAATCACTTATGAATATTTCAAATCTCTTTCTGAAGAAGATTTGTACAAAAAGGAGCATAATACCTTTGAAGGGTATATAAAAAAATGAGTAAGAATATTATTGTAACAGGTGGTGCAGGCTATATAGGGTCGCATACGGTAGTTGAACTATTGGCTCAAGGCTATAATCCTATTATTGTTGATAACTTCTGCAATTCAGAAAAGTCTGTAATGGATGGGTTGGAAGAAATTACTGGCAAACAAGTAACCCTTTTTGAAGGTGATTGCACAGACAAGGCCTTTATGAGCCAAGTTTTTTCAGAAACAAACCCTATTGGCGTTATTCATTTTGCAGCCTATAAAGCTGTAGGAGAATCGGTGGAGAAACCGCTTGCCTATTATCATAATAATGTAGTTTCGCTTCTTGTACTACTGGAAGTAATGCAAGAACAAAACTGCAAACAGTTGGTCTTTTCTTCTTCTTGCACTGTGTATGGTACACCCCAAAAATTACCAGTTACAGAACAGTCTCCAACTCAAAAGGCCATCTCTCCGTATGGCAACACCAAACAGATTGCGGAAGATATTATTAAAGACCAAGTAGCAGCTAATTCAGGCTTAAGTGCCGTTGCTCTCCGATATTTTAACCCTATTGGAGCACACTCCACAGGATTAATTGGAGAACTGCCACTTGATATACCTAGCAATTTAGTACCTTTTGTAACCCAGACTGCCGCTGGTTTAAGAAATGAACTTACTATTTTCGGAAATGATTATAATACTCCTGATGGCACTAATATAAGGGATTATATCCACGTAATTGACTTAGCTAAAGCGCACGTAAAAACATTGGATTACCTAACTGGAAAATCTAATTTCTATGATTTTATTAATGTAGGCACAGGCAAAGGCACTTCTGTGCTGGAAATTGTAAATACTTTTGAAAAAGTTAGCAATCAAAAACTTAATTACACAATAGGTACTCGCAGACCTGGAGATGTGGAGCAAATTTATGCTTCGGTTGATAAATTGAAAAAGGTGTTAAACTGGCAAACAGAACTTACGGTTGAAGGTGCACTGAGAGATGCTTGGAACTGGCAATTAAATCTTAACCGCAAAGACATAAAGACACAAGGAATTTCTTAGTGCCTTAGCGTCTTTGCGGTAGATCAATCGCTCTAGTCATTCATTATTTTTTCCTGACGCTTAATCGAGTTTTGGTGGATAAACTCAAAAATATCTTTTACAAAATCAGCACTAAGGTTTTCGTCTTCACCTTTTGCAACCCTGTCATTAAGAATATTTTCGTACCTGCCTACTTGAAGAATTGTAACGTTATTCTCTTTTTTAGATTCACCAATTTGATCTACCAAAGCCATACGTTTTCCTAAAAGGGTAATTAACTCATCATCTACATTGTCAATTTTTCCTCTAAGCTCTTTAAGTGATTCAACAAATTCATTATTGGCAGAATCGGCTCTACGAAGAATAATAGCATCCAAAATGGTCTTTAATCTAGCAGGTGTTACTTGCTGCTTCGCATCGCTTAAAGCCACCTCAGGATTAATATGAGTTTCAATCATTAAGCCTTCCATTTGCAAATCAAAAGCCTTTTGCGCAACTGGTTCAATAAGCTCTCGTGAGCCACCAATATGACTGGGGTCGCACACAATGGGCATATCTGGCAAAATTCTCTTCAGCTCAATCGCCAATTTCCATTTTGGGTCGTTGCGGTATTTAGATTCACTATTGGGTGAAAACCCTCGATGAATGGCTCCAAGCTTGGTAATACCAGCTTGATTAATACGCTCCAGCGCACCAATCCATAATTGTAAATCTGGGTTGATAGGGTTTTTAACTAGCACTGGAATATCATGACCTTTTAAGGCATCGGCTAATTCTTGTACTGAGAATGGGTTTACAGTAGTTCGGGCACCTATCCATAAAATATCAACTCCTGCATCAATCGCTTGCTGCACATGCTCTGCTTTTGCCACTTCAGTAGCTACTAGCAAACGAGTTTGTTCTTTTACCTTTTTTAACCAAGGCAAACCTTTAGCTCCTACGCCTTCAAAGGTTCCTGGCCTTGTTCTGGGTTTCCAAAGCCCAGCTCGATATACCATTGCTCGGTGGTCTTTCTCAATTAACTTAGCTGTTTCCAGCACCTGTTCTTCTGATTCTGCACTACAAGGGCCAGCAATCAATAATGGAAGGTCTTTGGTTTTCGGAAACCATTGCTCCATTGGTTCAATGTTCAATTCTATATTCATTGTTTAAAAATTATTTCGTAATTAAAAAGATTATTTATGATAATGGTTCTTTTTCAAGAACCGTTCTAATTCTATTTGTTTGTTTCATTGCTTTTCTCAAAGCTTCTTCATTTCCTTGGGCTATCATTAATTTATATTTTTCAAGATTGGCAATATAGGCTGATAAAACTTCGATGATATTCTCCGAATTTTCTGTAAAAATAGGTGCCCACATAGATGGAGAGCTTTTTGCTAAACGCACGGTACTTTCAAATCCACTCCCTGCCATATCAAAAATATTTTCTTCGTTAGGTTCCACCTCTAACACGGTTTGGCCTAAGGTAAACGAGCTAATATGAGATAGGTGCGACACATAAGCAATATGCCGGTCGTGCTCTTTGCTATTCATAAACTTAGGGCGCATACCTAGTTGAGATGTTATCTCTAAAACCGTATCTAAAGCGTTATTAGAAGACAATTCTTTATCACAAATAATATTTACTTTCTCATTAAATAAAGAATCAAAAGCAGCGGTTGGCCCACTATTTTCTGTTCCTGCTATAGGGTGGCAAGCCACATAATTACTTCTGTTTTTATGGTTTCTAACTGCTTGTGCAATACTCGATTTGGTGGAACCAAAATCAATAATTATTTGATTTTTACGAGCTGTATTTAGCAGTTCAATAATAAGTTTTTTAGAAGCATCTACTGGAATAGCAACAATAATTACATCAGCTTGGTGAGCTAGCTCATTTAACTCCAGCCCTTCATCAACTATATTAAGCTCAATTGATTTTGCTATGTTTTTATTCGAATGGTCTGCCCCCACAATTCTATTTGCAAAGCCAACTTTTCGTAATCGTAAAGCAGTTGAACCTCCGATGAGGCCTAAGCCTATGATACCAACGACAACTCCTTTGTTTTCCATGTTAGAATTCTTTGTATAGCTATTTCAAAATCTTGCTCGGTGGAGCATAGTGATAAACGAATGAATCGATTTCCATTTGTTCCAAATATTTCGCCAGGTGTTAAAAACACGTGGGTATTATGTAATATATCATCTATAAAATCACGCACAGATTCAACATGAGTTGGCAATTTTGCCCATAAAAACATGCCAACCTGGTTTGGTTTTACTTCACAGTTTAGGTGTGTCAATAATTCTAATGCGATAGTTCTTCTATTTGCATACACCTCATTTCGTTCATTATGCCATTCTTGAGGCAGAGATAATGCTTTGGCAGCAGCTTTTTGTACAGGTAAAAACATGCCTGAATCTACATTGCTTTTTGCCTGAACGATGGCATTAATATATTGCTCATGGCCAGCAACCATCCCTACTCTCCATCCTGCCATATTAAAACTTTTGCTCAACGAGTTAAGCTCCAATACATGCTCTTTTTCCTTGTCATCTTCTAAAATTGATTGTGGAGAATCATTTAGCACCAAGCTATAGGGGTTGTCATTTATAATTAAAATATTATGCTTTTTACCGAACTCGATTAGTTTTCTAAAAAGCTTCTTGGTTGAATTTGCGCCTGTGGGCATATTAGGGTAATTCACCCACATAATTTTCACCTTACTCAAATCTTTTTGTTCAAGAGAATCAAAATCAGGACTCCAATTATCGGCTTCTATTAGATCAAAAGTATGAGCTGTTGCTCCCACTAAGTTCGTTATGGCACCATACGCAGGGTAGCCAGGGTTCGGAATCAACACCTCATCTCCAGGGTTTAGAAATGCCAATGAAATGTACATAATACCTTCTTTAGAGCCCAGTAATGGCAACACTTCAGATTCAGAATTAAGCTCAACGTTATAGGTGTTTTTGTAAAACTCACTCATGGCTTCTCTTAAATCAATGCTCGACCGGTATGGCTGATACGCATGATTACCAGATTCATTAGCTGAGTTTATTAAGGCATCTATAGTTGCTCTATCAGGTGGTAAATCAGGAGAACCTATTCCTAAATTAAGTACATTTTTTCCCTCTGATCTCATGTTTGCAATCTCTTGCAGTTTAACTGAGAAGTAATACTCCTTCACCGATTTAAATCTATCTGCTATGGCTATCATCTTAAAATGGGTTTGTTACCTTGAAGGTAAGTGCCTAATATTTTTAAACTCAAAGTCAATGGTTTTAACTTTTTCATTGCAAGAGCGAAGTTTTCAAATTCATCAAAAAGTAAATCTAAATGTATGGCATACTCGTAGGGCTGACCTATAATTGGCACCGATTGAATCTTTGATAAATTGAGCCCTTTGTTCCCAATTACTTCCAGTGCTTTAGCTAATGCCGCAGGTTTATGGCTTAATATTAATCGTAGAGAAGCCTTATTTATGTTATACGAACTGTTTGATTGCTTAGAAATAGCTAAAAAACGTGTATAGTTTTTCTTATTCGTTTCGATAGATGGAGCAATAACCTTTAACCCATAGGTTTTAGCTGCCAAACTACTCGCAATAGCCGCAATACCTTTTAGTTTTTTCTTGGAGATAAGCCGAGCACTACTTGCTGTATCATCTGCTTCCGTTATTTTCCAATCCGGGTATCCATCCAAAAATTGGCCACACTGACTTAATGCTATGGGGTGAGATATTACTTGCTCTACAGTATTTAAGGTTTCTCCGGGTAATACCATTAATTGCATTTGAATTCGCAAATATTCTTCTCCAATAATATTTAGTCCATATTGTTCTAGCAAGCCATAATTTGGCAATAGGCTACCAGCCAACGTGTTTTCAATGGCCATCATAGCAAAATCCACTTTGCCTGCTTCCACTGCCTGAGACATGCTCCTAAAATCTCTAAATTCAGCTAGTTCAATTTTATCATTACCGAAATACTGGCGTGCTGCCACATCATGAAATGCTGCTTTTATACCTTGTATTCCTATTTTTAATTTATTTTCGTTCATTTTTACGCATAAAAAAAGCCCCGATATACATCGGGGCTTTTAGATTTATATAGTTTTTTACATATACTATTTCTCTAACCCCGGTGCTTTGCTCCTGAAGTAAAAAAAGAAATAGTTAAAATATGTAGTCGTTTTCATCATCGAGCTTCAAAGGAGCAATAAAGATTTATTAAATCAAAATTTATGTTCAAAACATTGCAAATTAGTAGAGATGCCCTATAACCCAAATTACTTTTTTGTTTGATTACATCAAACACTTTTGTATTTTTGCATCAAACACTTTTGTATGATACTAAAATCAAGCCTTAAACAGGTAATAGCTCTGCAAAAAGCTAACTTAGACCAAAAAGATACTGGTTTAAAAAGAGATCTTTTAAAAGTTATTCCAACTTTAGCCTCGCATGCACTTATACTATCTGGGGTTAGAAGATGTGGCAAAAGCACATTGCTTTTTCAATTATTATATGCTAAATATAAATTCGCTCTCTACCTAAATTTTGAAGATACTCGTTTATATGAATTTGAGGTGGCTGATTTTACAAGGTTAGATTCAATTATTTCTGATGATAAAACCAAGGTGTTGTTTTTTGATGAAATACAAATAATTGAGGGTTGGGAAAGGTATATTCGTCAAAAACTGGATGAGGGTTTCCGTGTTGTAGTAACTGGCTCAAATGCATCATTGCTAAGTAAAGAATTAGGAACAAAGCTTACTGGTAGGCATATTACTAAAGAATTATTCCCCTTCTCTTACCAAGAATTTTGCTCTTATAAAAAATTAACGCTTTCAGAAAAATCCTTATCTCGCTATTTAAATGAAGGGGGATTTCCTGCGTATATCAAAACTAATGAAGAGGATATTTTAATCAACCTGCTAGACGACATCATTATAAGAGACATAGCTATAAGGTATGGCGTGCGTGATGTTAAAACGCTGCAACGCCTGGCACTATACCTCTTAACAAATACCGCTAAGTTAATTACTGGCAATAAATTAAAATCCATTTTTGAGGTAGGTGCCACTAGCACTGTTATGGAATACCTTTCTCATTTAGAGTATTCGTACTTGTTTTTTTATGTGCCAAAATTTAGCTACTCCCTAAAGAAACAATTAGTAAACCCCAGAAAAGTTTATGCGATAGATACGGGGTTAGTTCATATAAATTCTGCCTCTTTTACTGAAGACAGTGGACGAAAGTTTGAAAACCTTATTTATTTACATTTAAGAAGAACATATAAGGAAATATACTATTTTTTAGAAAAAGGTGAATGTGATTTTATTGTATTTGAAAATAAAAAAATCCATAAAATCATTCAAGTTTGCTATACGTTAAATCAAGATAATATGAAACGTGAACTAAATGGCATATTTGAAGCACTTGCCTATTTTAAACTAAAAACTGGCACTATAATTACCTTAAATCAAACAGATAGTTTTGAGCAAAATGGTATGGTTGCCCAAGTAATACCTGCTTATGATTTTTTAGTAAGGTGATAAATGTTTTTAGCTCATTGGTTTATGGCTGCACAAAACACCGATAAAGATAAACGCCTTCTTTTTCAATAGAATTTATGATGGATTTAGCCAAAGTCATTTTTCTCAATTTGTTTGTGATTATCCCAGTTATTTTGCAAGTTAGCTCAACTTCACCATTTTGCTAAAATAGTTGCTAAAGTATATATTTCATACAATGAGTAAAGGTTTTCACATCCTTATAAAAACTAGGTTAGGGTTATGCATAAAGTGAGTCTCTTCGCATGGAATGCTCAGAGTGACGTTCTTACTTTACGTCATTCTGAGGGCTTTGCCCGAAGAATCTGGCTTCGCCCGAAGCTTGCCTACCACCTTTAGATTTACATTAGCTTTTACTATTTTTTTGAATATGGCAACTACAAAACGCACAAATCAGCCAATATAGGCACATGTGGCGAAGTTAAGTAAAGAATAATATAACTCGTCATTTAACAAATAAGACTCTGAAATATATCCCATCAATATTGTCAAAATACAAAAAAGAATAAAATACAAATATCCCTAAAAGTTTAATATCATATTATAAAATTTACTCTATTTAGAGTCTGTCTATAAAGTCGGGGTTTATTTTTCAACTCACATTTCAGCCTTGAATAGTTTTCGTTACTGCTGGTTGCTATTTTGGTATTATTGATAATTTTAAGTTAAAACTGAAGGAATTCTTG
>JAMOMJ010000157.1 GCA_027067135.1 Cyclobacteriaceae bacterium | reverse complement strand
ACATACAGTGGCCATTACTAAACAAGGGGTTGAAGTGCTAACAACACATAAATATATAGAAGAAGTATATAAATTATAATATGGCTAAACAAGCATCGATAGAACAGGACGGAACTATTTTAGAAGCATTGTCAAACGCAATGTTTAGAGTAGAACTTGAAAACGGACATGTGGTAATTGCACATATCTCTGGCAAGATGCGAATGCACTATATTAAAATTTTACCCGGTGACAAAGTAAAGCTTGAAATGTCACCATACGATTTAACAAAAGGAAGAATAGTTTATAGATATAAATAATACGATGAAAGTAAAAGCATCTGTAAAAAAACGAAGCGCTGATTGCAAAATCATCCGTAGGCACGGTAAGGTTTATGTGATCAACAAAAAGAATCCCAAATTCAAACAACGTCAAGGATAATTGTTATGGCTAGAATTGCAGGAGTAGATATTCCACAACAGAAAAGAGGCGAAATTGCCTTAACGTATATTTTTGGACTTGGTAGAAGTTCAGCTCAAAAAATCCTAACGGAAGCAGGAGTTGATTGGAGCAAGAAAGTTCAGGATTGGACTGAAGAAGAAGCCAATGCTATACGAAACATTATTGGTGAGTCCTTTAAAGTAGAGGGTGTTCTAAAATCATCTATCCAATTAAACATTAAACGTTTATTGGATATTGGTTGCTACCGAGGTCTGAGACATCGAAGAGGACTGCCAGTTCGTGGACAGCATACTAAGAATAATGCTCGAACCAGAAAAGGTAAGAGAAAAACAGTTGCTAATAAAAAGAAAGCTGCTAAATAAGCATAAGTGATATGGCACAAAAGCGAAAAGATAAAGGTAAGAAACGAATAGTTAATGTTGAAGCATTGGGTCAAGCCCATATTAAAGCTTCTTTTAACAACATTATTATTTCTATGACCAACACAACTGGTCAAGTTATATCGTGGGCATCTGCTGGTAAAATGGGCTTTAAAGGTTCTAAAAAGAATACTCCTTATGCAGCTCAGGTAGCCGCTAGCGATTGCGCTCAAAAAGCGTATGACTTAGGGTTGCGTAAAGTTGATGTGTATGTGAAAGGGCCTGGTGCAGGTCGTGAATCAGCAATCAGAACTATACAAAATGTAGGTATTGAAGTAACAACTATTAAGGATGTTACGCCTCTTCCTCATAATGGATGTCGTCCTCCAAAAAGACGAAGAGTATAATTTTAGACTATTAAGATTAGTAAATAATGGCAAGATATAGAGGTCCTAAAACAAAAATTGCTCGAAGATTTAACGAACCAATTTTTGGGCCAAGCAAGGCACTTACAAAAAAAGCATACCCTCCAGGACAACACGGTAGAGGTAGAAGAAAAAAACAATCTGAATATGCTGTTCAGCTAATGGAAAAGCAAAAAGCTAAATATACCTATGGTGTTTTAGAAAAGCAGTTCTCTAATTTGTTTGATAAAGCTTCTCGTAAAACTGGTATTACCGGTGAAATTCTATTGCAATTGTTGGAAACAAGACTTGACAATACAGTGTTTAGATTAGGTATTGCGCCTACTCGAAGAGGAGCACGTCAGTTTGTGCTTCACAAGCATATTACTGTGAATGGTCAAATCGTAAATATTCCTTCCTTTGCGGTTAAAATTGGTGATGTGATTGCGGTAAGAGAAAAATCTAAATCTTTAGAGGTTGTTACTAATAGTGTTGCTGCTACAGCCACTAAACGTTTTCCTTGGTTAGATTGGAGTCCTTCTGAATTAATTGGCAAATTAATATCTTTGCCAATTCGTGAGGATATTCCTGAAAATATTCAGGAGCAACTAATCGTTGAACTTTACTCTAAATAATATTTAAATTATTTCATGGCAATTGTTTTTAAGAGCAATTGCCTGAACTATTAACTAAAAAACTATGTCGATATTAGCGTTTCAAATGCCAGAAAAAGTTGCCATGGAAAAGGCAGATGATTTTCATGGTCTTTTTACTTTTAAACCTCTTGAAAAAGGGTATGGTGTAACTATCGGTAATGCGCTTAGAAGAATTTTACTTTCTTCTTTAGAAGGTTATGCAATTACTGGAATTAAGGTTCCTAATGTGCTGCATGAGTTTTCAACTATTGAAGGTGTTGTAGAAGATGTTTCAGATATTATTTTGAACTTAAAGATGGTTCGATTTAAGAAAATTGCTGATTCATTTGACAATAAGATTGCAGTTAACCTTAAGAATAAAAAGGTATTAACAGCAGGCGATATTGCTAAGTTTACAACTGCTTTCGAAATTTTAAACCCAGAACACATTATTTGTCATTTAGATGAGAAATCGGATTTAGAATTAGAATTAACTATAGAAAAAGGAAGAGGATACCTTCCTGCTGAGGAGAATAAACCAGCAGATCAAGTATTTGGATACATTCCGATTGATGCTATTTTTACACCAATTAAAAATGTAAAATACAGTGTTGAAAATACAAGGGTAGAGCAAAAAACAGATTATGAGATGTTAATTCTTGACATCGAAACTGATGGTTCTATTCACCCAGAAGATGCTCTTAAAGGAGCAGCAAAAATACTTATTCAGCATTTTATGTTATTCTCAGATCAGAATATGATCTTAGAATCAGCAGAGTCTGGTGAGCCAGATGCAGTAGATGAAGAACTATTGCATATGAGAAAATTACTTAAAACTTCGCTTCACGATATGGATTTATCTGTACGTGCTTATAATTGCCTTAAAGCTGCAGATGTAAGATCGTTAGGCGATTTAGTAAGTTTAGAAATTTCGGATATGATGAAGTTTAGAAATTTCGGTAAGAAATCACTAGCTGAATTGGAGCAATTGGTAGTTGACAAGAACCTTACTTTTGGAATGGATCTTGCAAAATATAAATTAGAGGAGGATTAATAAAGATGAGACACGGTAAGAAATTTAATCATTTAAGCAGAACAACCTCGCATAGAGCTGCAATGCTTTCAAATATGGCATCGTCTTTAATTCTTAGCAAAAGAATTTCGACTACTGTAGCGAAAGCAAAAGCATTAAGAAAATATGTGGAGCCTTTGTTAACTAAGTCTAAAACAGATGATACTAACTCAAGAAGAGTTGTATTCTCTTATTTACAGAACAAAGAATCTGTTTCTGAGTTATTCAACGAAGTAGCTGAAAAAATTGCTGCTCGCCCTGGAGGTTATACCCGTATTCTCAAAACTGGAAATCGTTTTGGTGATAACGCTGAAATGTGCATTATTGAGTTGGTTGATTATAACGACTTAATGCAAAAAGAAGCGAAAGAGGAAGCTCCTAAAACACGTAGAAGTAGAAGAGGTGGGGCTAAGAAAAAACAGGAGGTTAAAGTAGAGGCTAAAACTGAGGAAGTAATTTCAGATGCAGAAGTTGTAGAAGAAGTTAAAGAGGAAGAAACTAAAGAGGAGACTCCTACTAAAGAGGATGGTGCTTCTGAAGATTCTGATACTACTGGAGAAGATAAAAAATAATCTTTTTCTGAAAGGAAATTGAAAGGGATTAGATTTTTATCTAATCCCTTTTTTATTTTTGCACCATTATTATCTTGTTTAGTTTGAATAGTTTGGTAAACAGTTACCAACATTAAAATTTCATTATGAATAAACCTACCAAAAAGAAAGCTTATTTATTATTAGAGGATGGATTTAAAATGGAGGGTACAGCCATTGGGAAAATCGGCACATCCGGAGGTGAAATTTGTTTTAATACGGGAATGACAGGTTATCAGGAAGTATATACAGACCCTTCCTATTTTGGGCAAGTAATAATAAGTACTAATTCCCATATTGGTAATTACGGAACAGTAGATGAAGAGAATGAATCGGATGCCCCTAAAATTAGCGGGATAATAATTAATGAATTTTCAGATTATAATAGCCGTCAAGAATCAGAGTCGTTACAGAGTTATTTAGAAAAACATAGCATTGTTGGAATTGCTGATGTAGATACACGTAGTTTAGTGCGTCATATTCGTGATAAGGGGGCTATGAATGTAATTATTTCTTCAGATTTGGATGAAGATAGTTTGCAAACTGAATTAGATAAATTGCCTCAAATGGATGGATTAGAGCTTGCTTCTAAGGTTTCAACTAAGGATTCATATATATTAGGGGAAGGGAATAAAGTCAAAATTGGAGTACTTGATTTTGGCATTAAACGAAGTATCCTTAATAATTTTGTAAAAAGAGGTTGTGAATTAAAGGTTTTTCCTGCTAAAACGCCTGTAGAAGAGGTTATGGAGTGGAGCCCTGCTGGAATCTTTTTATCTAACGGGCCAGGTGATCCTGCCGCAATGGATTATGCGGTTGATACGGTTAAAGCAATAACAGAATCTGAAAAACCATTGTTCGGTATATGCTTAGGACACCAATTAATTGCGAGGTCTTTTGATATTGGTACATATAAAATGCACCATGGCCATAGGGGCTTAAATCATCCAGTAAAAAACTTAAAGACTGGTAAGAGCGAGATTACCTCTCAGAATCATGGATTTTCAATATCTAAAGAGGATGTTGAAAAATCTACTATAGTAAATCAAACACATATTAACTTAAACGATAACACGGTTGAAGGTATAGAGATTAATGGAAAGAAAATTTTCTCAGTTCAATACCACCCAGAGTCATCTCCTGGACCTCATGATTCAGAATACTTATTCGATAATTTTATAGAATTAATAACAAAATAAATTTTAACATTATGGCAATCATAGAACAAGTACACGCCAGACAAATCTTAGACTCAAGAGGTAACCCAACCATTGAAGTAGATGTAATTACAACCAATGGAGTGTTGGGTAGAGCCGCAGTTCCTTCAGGAGCTTCCACAGGTGAGAACGAAGCAGTTGAGCTTAGAGACGGAGACAAGTCTAAGTATTTAGGCAAAGGAGTTTTAAAGGCCATTGAGAATGTAAACGAAGTAATAGCTCCTGAAGTAGTAGGGTTTTTAGTTACAGAGCAACGTTTAATTGATCAAATTATGATTGATTTAGATGGGACAGATACCAAATCTAAATTAGGGGCAAATGCAATTTTAGGAGTATCATTGGCCGTTGCTAAAGCAGCAGCTGAAGAGTCTGCTCTGCCATTATACCAATATATTGGCGGAGTTAATGCGCATAAATTGCCAGTTCCTATGATGAATATTATTAATGGCGGTTCTCATTCAGATGCACCTATTGCCTTTCAAGAATTTATGATTCGCCCAGTAGGAGCTGCTACTTTTTCTGATGCAATTAGAATGGGAACAGAAATTTTCCATAGTTTAAAAAAGATTCTTCATGACAAAGGCTTAAGTACTGCTGTAGGTGATGAAGGTGGTTTTGCGCCTAACCTTGCAGGAGGAACAGAAGAAGCCTTAGAAAGCATTCTTAATGCTATTAAAACTGCTGGTTATGAGCCCAATAAAGATGTTACCATTGGCTTGGATTGTGCAGCTTCTGAGTTTTTTGTAGAAGGAAAATATGACTACACTAAGTTTGAAGGAACTGAAGGTAAGATTAGATCAAGTGCTGAGCAAGTAGATTACTTAGCTTCGTTGATTGAAAAATATCCGATTGATTCCATTGAAGATGGTTGTGATGAAAATGACTGGGAAGGATTTAAGATGCTTACAGCTAAAATTGGCAACAAATGCCAAATTGTAGGTGACGATCTTTTTGTAACCAACGTAAAATTTTTAGCAAGAGGGATTAAAGAAAAATCTGCCAATTCAATTTTGATTAAGGTAAACCAAATTGGTACTTTATCTGAGACCTTAGATGCTATTGAAATGGCTCATAAAGCAGGATATACTGCGGTTATTTCACACCGTTCGGGTGAAACAGAAGATTCAACTATTGCGGATATTGCAGTAGCAACCAATGCAGGCCAAATTAAAACTGGCTCAGCATCTCGTTCAGACCGGATGGCTAAGTATAACCAGTTGCTAAGAATCGAAGAAGAGCTGGGAGAAGTAGCTGCTTATGAAGGCAGAAGGTTTAATTAATATTTTGCTCATTCCTGCCTGTGCCTAGCAAGTGAGCGTAGGTAAATTGGTAGCAAAACCAAAAATTTAAAGCCTCAATTGATTAATTGAGGCTTTTTTATGCTTTATTTGAAATATAATCAAATATTAAAATGGAGTCTCTTAAAAAAGTTATCAAAAATTACTACCTAATGATAGGTGCATTTTTTCTGATTTGGCTTACATTTTTTGATAGTAACGACCTATATAGCCAGATTAAATTAGCTAGAAAGTTGAACAACTTAAACGCTGATAAAACCTATTACTTAGAAAAAATTGAGGAAGTAAAAGGAGATCGAGAAGAACTTTTGAGTAACCCTGACTTATTAGAAAAGTTTGCACGAGAAAAGTACTTAATGAAAAAACCAACCGAAGATTTGTACGTTGTAGTGGAGATAGAAGAAGATTAGCATGAAAAGAATTGGAATTATACTGACACTTGTATTTTTAAGCTCTATTAACTTGTTTGCTCAAAAAGGCGATTATGTGATTGATGAGCAGAGCAATTTTATGGATCGAGTGTATTTTGGCGGAGGCTTTGGTTTGTCTGGTGGTTCAAATAGTACAATAATAACGGTTTCTCCAATGGTTGGGTATATGGTTTCCAGCAGATTTTCTGTAGGTGTTGGGGCAACCTACCAATATTTTAAATTCAATAATTTTACAGACAACCAATATGGAGGATTGGCTTTTGCAAGGATGAATTTTTTCAAACAAGTTTTTGGGTATGCCGAATATTCTTTTATAAACCAAATAGATTACCGTGATGGTGTAAATCGAATTACTATTGATAGGTTACCAATAGGTTTAGGCTTTTCGCAACGTATGGGGTCTCGTTCTTCATTTAATGTAATTGCAGCTTATGATATGCTGTACGATGCCAATGGGCAATACTATAATTCTCCTTGGGTTATTAGTTTCTTTGTTGCCTTATAGTTTTACAATTACCTCTAACCAATTAAAAACTTAAACCAAACTTTTTACCCACTTCTTGTAAATCGTCAATAACTTTTTCGTTTAAGGGAATACCATTTGCCAATCGCTCTTTTTCAAAATTACGTTCAGGGTCTCCTGGTATAACCACATTGGGCATCCCTTTCGTACTTTGAGCATTTCTAAATCGCTCAATCCAAGTATCCATATTAGATTTGAATTCTGTAGCAGGTCTAAACCCATCAATTCGCATGGCTCCTAAAAAATGACCGATGCCTTCTCCAACTGGGTCTTCTGGCATGGGTAAAAAACTAACAAATGGAGGTACCCAAGGGCCATAATTAGCTCCTGAGAAAACACCTGAAAATATATCTACAATTGAACCTAGGCAAAAACCTTTGTGACTTCCATGGTCTCTATCCCCTCCCAATGGCAATAAAGCGCCACCTTCTTTTAATTCATGAGGGTCGGTAGAGCTTTGGCCTTCTTTATCCTGTATCCAGCCAGATGGAGCTTCTTCGCTTTTTCGTTGAAGGATTTCTAACTTGCCATTGGCTGCTGTTGTGGTAGCAAAATCAGCTACAAATGGAGGCTGTTTATCCGCTGGTATAGCCACCGCAATTGGGTTGGTGCCCAGCATACGCTCAGTTGAAAATGTAGGTGAAACCAACGGGCTTGCATTGGTCATTGACATGCCCACCATATCGTGCTCCAGTGCCATCATAGCATGATAGCCTGCAATGCCATAATGGTTCGAGTTTTTTATTGAAATCCAACCAGATCCTACATTTTTAGCTTTATCAATCACAATATCCATTGCTTTTGGTGCAACCACTAAACCAAGGCCTGCATCGCCATCTACCACACCTGTGCTAGGCGTTTCGTGCACTAACCTTACGTTAGGAGTAGGGTTAATTCTATCGGCTTCCCACAGTCGAATATAACCGATTAACCGAGCAACACCATGTGAGTCGATACCTCTTAAATCTGCAGAAACAAGTACTTTGGTGGCAAGTTCAGCATCTGTAGCAGAGCAGCCTATTTTTAGAAAGACTTCGTTGGTAAAATCTCTTACTTTTTCAAATGAATACATATCAAAAAATTTCGACAAAGTTAAAAAACTTCTTTGTTCAGCACTGATGTTTGTAGCTAAAAATTGACTCCTAAAATGGTTATTGAGATTTGAATGGAAACTTTAATTCACTCACATATATATTTTCATCTCCCAATATTTTTTGCGAATCTAGCATAAATAATGCCATGGCAGAGCTGTCTGCTTCATTCAAATTGTTTAGCTCACTATTCTTTGCTAAAAGTACTTCAAAGCTAGGTGCGCCTGCCACCTCAGATTTATGTACCCAAGTTAAAATAAAGCCATGGCTATTTATTATTGTTTTTCCACCCCTCTTTATTAGTTTAATAGATGCTAATACACCTCCATCTCTTCCTCTTTTTCTTTGGTTTGAAACAAAGTTTCCTAATGAATAGGCTATGAACCTTTCATTGGTGCTATCAGTTGCGGCAAAGTAGGCCATCGGTTGTATTACATGAGGGTGTGAACCAATGATTATATCAACCTCATGTTTAAAAAGAAATTTGGCAACGTTCTTCTGAAAACTATTTGGTAAGGATTTGTACTCTTTCCCCCAATGAAGTACTACAATCAACTTATCTAAACTGTCATACTTACTTTCGGCAATATCTCCTTGCATTAGCATAGTATCAATTTTATTAATAATTGCAGGATTGATTTCAGACTTATCGTTGGTGGCATAGGTGTAATTAAGAATGCCAATGCGAATTGAGTTTTTGGTGAGGACTAATAAGTTAGAACTATTTCTCTCAAGACTATCTCTAAAAGTGCCTGTATGATAAATTTGAAGAGAATCTAAGATGTCTAACGTTCTAATAACACCTTCTTTTTTTCGATCATTAGAATGATTATTAGAAGTGACTAACACATTTATACCATTGGCCTTGCAAGCCACGGCTAGGGCATCTGGAGATGAAAACCGAGGATACCCTTTGTAAGGCTCTCCTGCCAATGTTACTTCCAAGTTGCCAATTGTGTAATCAGCACTTTTAAGCAATGGACTGATTTTTTCGAACACGGAATTATAATTATAGCTGGAAGATGACGAATCATAAGCAGCCTTAATCTGGGTACCGTGACCCATAATATCTCCAAGAAAAAGAAGTGATAGGCTATCAATGCTTTCTTCCTTTTTATCTTCTACAATGTATTCTTTAACCTGCGTCTTTTGGCTATTTATTTGAACACAGCCAATGGAAAAAATGGAAAGAGTAATTATGAGTGTTTTTTTCAAAATTTAATATGTGATTAATTGGTTACTGCTAAATTAAGAATAATTTATGGGCTCAAAAATTGAAGAGGTAAAAGTTGATTTTTTTTAAATAGATTCCTGAATCGGAGCTTAATCACATGCACATTTATACCTATATTTGAGCCAATAAAATTTATTCCTATGAGCCATCAATCGAGAGAAGAAAAACTAAAAAAACTTGAAGAACTAAACAAAAAAGCTGAGCTAGGAGGAGGTAAGAAGAGGATTGAAAGTCAGCATAATAAAGGTAAATTAACGGCCAGAGAACGAATTGCTTTATTACTGGATGAAGGTACATTTGAAGAATTAGGTAAACTGGTTTTACACCGAAGCACGGCTTTTGGCTTAGATAAGCAAAAATTTTTAGGAGATGGTGTTGTTACTGGTTATGGGAAAGTAAATGGGAGATTGATCTATATTTTTTCGCAAGATTTTACTGTTTTTGGAGGCTCATTATCTGAGGCTTACGCAGAAAAAATTGTGCGAATTATGGATTTGGCTATGAAGAACGGTGCCCCCGTGATCGGACTAAATGATTCTGGAGGGGCTCGAATTCAAGAAGGAGTAGTTTCTTTAGGAGGTTATGCTGATATTTTTTATAGAAATACTCGAGCTTCAGGAGTAATTCCTCAAATATCGGCCATTATGGGGCCATGTGCGGGTGGTGCAGTTTATTCTCCTGCCATTACCGACTTTACCCTTATGGTTGAAAATACTTCGTACATGTTTGTTACAGGGCCCAATGTGGTAAAAACAGTTACGCAGGAAGATGTTACGGCTGAAGAATTAGGAGGAGCAAGTACCCATAGCACAAAAAGTGGTGTAACCCATTTCGCATGTGCTAATGAGGTGGAAGCGATAAACCATATTAAAAAACTACTCAGCTATATCCCTCAAAATTGTGAAGAAGAAGCTCCAATGCTTCCATACAAAAGTTCTGATGAACTGCGAACAGAATTGAATGAAATTGTGCCCGATAATCCCAATCAACCCTATGATATGCGAGAGGTGATTAATGGAATTATTGATAAGGATAGCTTTTTTGAGGTGCATAAAAATTATGCAGAAAGCATCGTAGTAGGTTTTGCCAGATTGGGGGGAAGAAGTATTGGTATTGTAGCCAATCAACCACAGTCGTTTGCAGGTGTATTGGGAAATAATTCTAGTAAAAAGGGAGCTCGATTTGTTCGGTTCTGCGATAGCTTTAACATTCCTCTCTTGGTACTCGAAGATGTACCTGGATTTTTACCTGGCACCGATCAAGAATGGAACGGCATTATTTTAAACGGAGCTAAATTATTGTATGCCTTTAGCGAAGCCACTGTTCCTAGAATTACGGTAATAACCAGAAAGGCGTATGGTGGCGCCTATGACGTAATGAATTCGAAACATATTGGAGCTGATATGAACTATGCGTGGCCTACTGCTGAAGTGGCAGTTATGGGTGCCAAAGGAGCCGCAGAAATAATCTTTAAAAAAGAAATTGCTGAGGCAGACGACAAGGAAGCTAAGCTACAAGAAAAGGTAGATGAGTACAGTGAGAAGTTTGCTAATCCTTATTCTGCGACTGAACGAGGCTATGTAGATGAGATTATTTTGCCAGAGCAAACAAGGAAAAAACTAATTACTGCGTTTGAAATGCTTGAAAATAAAGTAGATACGTTACCAAGAAAGAAACATGGAAATATTCCATTATAATTTTACCGCAAGGTAAGCGCAAAGGTCGCTCATGCAAACTTAGCGTTCTCTGCGTTTAATTTTTTTTAGTTTTAAATACCAATTAACACACATGAAAAAGAACGAAAAATTCTTATACGAATATTTAAATAATGCATCACCAACTGGCTTTGAGTCATCGGGACAAAAAATTTGGTTAGATTATATCACACCTTATATTGACGAGTATATTTCAGACACCTATGGTTCTGTAGTTGGCGTAATAAATCCGAAGGCTAAGTATAAGGTGGTAATTGAGGCACACGCTGATGAGATTTCATGGTTCGTGAATTACATTAATGAGAATGGTTATATCTATGTAGTTCGAAATGGAGGATCTGATCATCAAATTGCTCCTTCTATGCGAGTTAATGTGCATACAGATAAAGGTGTGGTGAAAGGTGTTTTTGGCTGGCCAGCTATACATGTAAGGCATGGCGAAAAAGAAGCGAATCCTACTCTTAAAAATATTTTTGTAGATGTGGGTTGTTCTTCTAAAGAGGAAGTGGAAGAGTTAGGTATTCATGTTGGTTCTGTTATCACTTTTGAAGATGAGTTAATGGAGCTTAATAATACCTATTACACAGGCAGAGCTCTTGATAACCGAATGGGAGGCTATGTAATTGCGGAAGTGGCAAGAATGCTGCACGAGAAAAAGAAGAAGCTGCCATTTGGATTGTACATAGTGAATGCGGTGCAAGAAGAAATTGGATTGCGTGGAGCACAAATGATAGCTGAGCGTATTCAACCTGATGTAGCCATTGTTACAGATGTTACTCACGATACTTCTTCACCCATGTACAGCAAAATAAAAAGTGGGGACATTCAATGTGGTAAGGGTCCAGTAATTAGTTATGGCCCTGCTGTACAAAACAATTTACGAGACATGATTATTAAAGTAGCAGAGAAGAAGAAGATCGACTTTCAGCGACTTTCAGCTTCTCGCTCTACCGGAACAGATACCGATGCATTTGCGTATTCTAATGCAGGAGTAGCTTCTGCACTTATTTCGTTTCCATTAAAATATATGCACACTACGGTAGAAACTGTTAATAAGGAAGATGTGGATAGAACCATCAAGTTAATTTATGAGGTACTTATTCAAATGAAATCAGGACAAGATTTTAGGTATATTAAATAAGTTAAAGATTACACGGTTACTATTGACCAGTGTCGTATAGAGAATTGTTGTGCTTAATAAAAAAAAATGAAACTATCTGATTATAATAACAAAACTCTAATGATTACTCTTCATCAAAAAATAGAAGAGTATGCTGATTATACAACTGATAAATTGGACAAGGGAGAAACCTCTGATTTATAAACCTGAGTTCGGGATAAGGAATAGCTGACAGTATTCCTTATCCCGAACTCAGTCCATCCATGGGCAAGCCCATATTATCTATTGTGGTAACTAAAGAAAATCTAGTTATATGATAGGTTAAAAGGAAAATTCGTAACACGCTGATATTCAGCAATAAAATTTAACGTTAGTCAGTATACAATTTAGACAGTTATACTCCTAAAATCCCCATTTAGGTTTTTTTGACTTATGATTCTTCTTTATGTCATTATGCATATCTTTCATATAGTCTGCTTGAGCTGGAACAGGTATTCCTAATTTTGACAAATATCACAAACGGTATAGTCTCTAACAGGCCTCTCATCTATTGGCAGGTTTAGATATGCTTCTAGCCCTGTCTTAGGGTTTGTAAATTTAATAACTTTAGCCTTATGTTCTTCGAGAGGTTCTTGTTTACAGTCATACGAAAGAATCCAATCGTATAAATCTGCTCTTGTCATTGGTGAATCGCTCATATTAATTATGTGCCTTATGCAAATTCATTAGATGAATGAAAGCTAACGGATCTTCTTATGACATTGTCAATCGACTGAGATTTCATTTTTTTGCTAGCTTCTTTTCCTTTTGAAAGCATTACATCGTGAAACGCATCCATTATATTTTTAACGGTTTCTTCCTCGGTTTCGCCTTCTGTAATAATATTTGGAAACTGAACCAAATGCCCTGTGAATCCTCCTAGATTTGGGTCTTTTACCATTACAATTTCAAAATCGAAATTAAATAACTCTTTACTTTTTTTCATTTTGATATTAGTTTTTAAAGTATAGCAAATTTACAATAGTCCGCAACATAAATTAAAATGTGTACAAACATAACATTAAACTATAACTTTAAGTTACACAATAATTACCAAATTTAAATACAAGTGATTTTATAAAAACAGCTTATTATAAAAACGAAGATAAAAGCGTGGATAACTGGTTTTGCTTTTAAGTACAGCCCTACAACAACAGCTAAAAAAGCATAGGGTTTTGGAGGGTTATCAGAGTTCTGCGGGTTTTTGAAAGTCCGCCATAAGTGTTACTTTTATTTGGTT
>JAMOMJ010000156.1 GCA_027067135.1 Cyclobacteriaceae bacterium | reverse complement strand
CCCGCCCCTTCTCTTACCACTTCTATTTCATCACCTGTGCAATCCAAAATGGTAGAAGCAGTATTTTTGCCAAATCCCCCATCAATTACAATATCAACCTTGTTAGAATAGCGTTCATAGATTAATTCGGGGTCGGTGGTGTACTCCACAACTTCGTCTTCGTCTCTAATAGAAGCCGTAATAATTGGGTTGCCAAGGGTTTCTACAATATGAGTGGTTATTAGATTGTTGGGAACCCGAATACCTACCGTTTTCTTGTTAACATCAAGCAGTTTGGGGACTTTACTACTGGAAGGTAAAATAAAAGTATAAGGGCCTGGCAGAGCTTTTTTCATTACTTTAAACACGTCATTGGGCAACTGTTTTGCATATTCAGAAACCTCGCTAATATCTGAACAAATAAATGATAAATTGAGGTGCTTAGATTTTACGCCCAGTATTTGCACCAACTTGCTCAGCGCTTTTTTATTGAACAAATCGCACCCGATCCCATAGATAGTATCGGTGGGGTAAATGATAATGCCTCCGTTTCTTAGCACGTTCACCACGTTGTCAATCTTTCTCTGTTCAGGGTTTTCCGGGTGTGTTTTAAGGTATTGTGCTTTCATTATTGATAAATTATTGTAAAAATGATAATCTAATCCCCAACTTTGCAACCGATTAACAAAAATTTAGATACAATGATTAATAAGAGATCCGTTTGGGCCTTCTTGGTGTTGAGTTCTGTGTTGGTTTCATCGTTTGCCTACTATGCATATCAAATTGTATATACGGCTAATGTAAATGTAGGTAAAGAAAAAACATATATAATGATTCCAGTTAATGGAAGCTTCGATTCAGTTAGGGATTCGTTATATAAATATAATCTTGTAAATGATGTGGTTTCTTTTAGTTTTTTGGCTAAGCTAATGAACTATGCCGAATCAGTGAAACCAGGCATATATGAGCTGGAACCTAACATGACTAATATTGAGGCCATTCGTTTATTGAGGGCAGGGAATCAGGTGGCAACGTTTGTAACCTACAGCTATGGTAGAACAGTGGCAGATATAGCTGAACCAATGGTAAAAAATATAGCAATTACATCTGGAGAATTTTTGCAAGCAGTCACAGATTATACCTCCTCCAATAAGGATGGGTTTACTGAAGAAACGATAATTGGGATGTTTATACCTAATACCTACCAAGTATATTATACAGTTACGGCACAGGCCTTAGTAGAAAAATTAAATAAGGAGTATCATAAGTTTTGGAATGATGAGAGACTGTTAAAAGCTAAGGAGTTAGGGTTGTCGCCTAAAGAAGTTAGCATTTTGGCATCTATTGTGCAGGCCGAAAGTGTGAAAGGAGATGAGTCTCCTATTATTGCAGGACTGTATTATAACCGTTTGAAAAGAGGTATTCCATTGCAAGCCGATCCTACCTTAATCTTTGCCTCAGGAGATTTTACTATTAAGCGAGTACTTAACAAGCATAAAGAAATAGATTCGCCTTATAATACGTATAAATATGTAGGTTTGCCTCCAGGGCCTATCAATATGCCTAGCATTCAATCGATAGATGCCGTTTTAAATTACGCAACCCATAACTATATTTATATGTGTGCTAAGGAAGATTTTTCGGGCTATCATAATTTTACTGCTAGTTTAAGCCAACATAATGTGAACGCGAAGAAATACCAGCGTGCCTTGAGTGCTGAAATTCGAAAAGGAAAGTTATTAGAAAATCAATCTTTAGAAAATAAGTAATATGTTTTTTGCAGAAACTTCGCTTAGAGTAAGATATGTAGAAACCGACCAAATGGGGTATTCGCATCATAGTAATTATATTATTTATTATGAATATGGGAGAGTAGAAGCACTTCGGAGTTTGGGCATGAGCTATAAAGCGTTAGAAGATTCTGGCGTAATGATGCCTGTTATCGATAGTGGCTCTAGGTATTTAAAACCAGCTCTTTATGATGATGAAATAAAGATTCAAATTACTGTTCCTGAACTCCCCTCAGTTAGGATGAAATTTGAATATAAACTATTTGTGAATGAAATTCTCATTAACAAAGGATATACTACGCTGGCTTTTGTAAATATGAAATCTGGTCGACCCATGCGTGCACCAGAATCTATGATGAAACTATTAACCCCTTTTTATGAGTAATAACGATAGTAAATTGATAGCTTATTTAAAGACTCACCCGATATTGGAACAGGTTGTTCTACTTTTAAAACGGGTTCGGTTTAAGGGGGATAAAATCTCTCTCTATTTTTTGATTAAAACCTTTATACAAAAGGTACAAAAAGATGAAATATTGGAACGGGCGAATGCCGTTGCATTTAGTTTTACTATGTCAATTTTTCCTGCTGTCTTATTCTTATTTACCCTTATTCCATATATTCATAGTTTTATTCCATCTGTAGATAGCACATCTATCATGGAATTTATTGGCTCTCTAATGCCTGAAAGCATGTTCACTGTTATTGAGTCAACAGTGCAAGATATTGTGGGTAAGTCTAGGGGGGGGTTACTTACTTTTGGAGCTTTAACGGCTTTGTTTTTGGCAACAAATGGCACTAATAGCTTAATGGTTGCTTTTAATAGTAGATACCAAACTAAGAAAAAAAGAAATTTTCTTCAGAAAAGGCTAGTTGCTCTTTGGTTAACCTTAATTATGGCTTTTGTATTGGTGTTGGCAATTCTCTTACTCATTGGCGGCCAGCTAGCTATTGATTACTTGGTTGAGGTTTCTATTTTTGACATTGATAGTTATGTGCTTTATCTGGCAAAATTTGTGAGGTTGTTGGTACTATTTACAGTGTTTGCTATTGCCATTTCATCCCTCTTTTTCTTTGGATCGGAAGTGGATCAAAAGTGGAGCTTTTTCTCTTATGGCTCCATAAGTGCAACCATATTAACCCTTGGGGTTTCCTATATTTTCTCCATATATATTTCTAGTTTTGGAACCTATAATAAGCTGTATGGATCTATAGGAGCAATGCTTGCTCTTATGGTGTGGATAATGTTGATATCAGTTATTTTGCTGGTGTGCTACGAAATTAATGCGAGTGTACACCATGCAATTCAGCTTACTAAGGACAAGCAAAAGCACCATATGTTAGAAGAGGAATAAAAAATTTGTGGTTCTCTATTGCATAAAAAATAAGAACTACTACATTTGCACTCCAAATCACAAACTAGAGGTTTAAACCTCGAACTCACAGAGGAGTGGCAGAGTGGTCGAATGCACTGGTCTTGAAAACCAGCGTACTGTAAGGTACCGGGGGTTCGAATCCCTCCTCCTCTGCTTAATCCCATAGAACTTATTGATTATCAGTAAGTTCTATTTGTTTTATAGATAGTTGGTTACTACTCAGCTATTTTGAAATATGAATAATATTGTTGATTTTAGGACTCCAAAGGCATATAACTTTTGGAACAGAACAATGATATACCATTCACCCGAGCAAATTTCAATGCTTTAATTGCTTTGGTTGCAGAACTTAAAGATGAAATAGTTTCTTTAAAATATCAGCTAAAAAAGGACAGTCATAACAGTAGCAAGCCACTAGGTAAATCGCTTTTAAAAAGTGCATTTAAAAGCGAAAAGTACAGTATTTTATAGTAAATTACAGTACGGTCAAAAAAGGGGAATGGTGCCAAAAATAGTTGGCGGAAATTTTTTAAAATATGATTATTCTTGGAATGTTAATCTGAAGAGGAGTTAAGCACTGCTGAGGAGCAACCTAACAAGCAATAAGATTAACCAAATGGAATGGCCTCCTTTAAACGGGAGGCTTTTTCATTCTTTTTGCTTTATGGCTCATAAAACCTACGCTAGAATAGTTTTTAAAATACAAATACCATTTTATGAATTCTTTACGGTGTTGTTTGGATAGGCCTCTGTGAATATTTAGATGTCCTTTCAAGTGTCCAAAAAAGGATTCTATTGAATTGGTCGATTTAGGTATTCTACTATTTTCTAGAAAATAAAACATATTGGGTAGAGCTTTCTTTTTTAGAGTAAAAGATCTCTTTATCATTTTATGTGTGTACTAATGTAGAACAAGTAATGGACAAGATCAGGGAGTTGGCTCCTGAAAGTGAAGTAGCTCATAAAATACTTCAATACTATGAAGCCAATAAAGACAGAATGGATTATGCTAGCTATAAACAAATGGGAATAGGTATCATTGGCTCTGGTGCTATTGAATCGGCACATAGAACCGTTATTCAAAAACGGATGAAGTTGTCTGGTCAAAGGTGGACAAAGCAAGGAGCACAGAATATGCTTAATCTCAGGGTGGTACATATGAACAACCAATGGGATAAAGTCATAAAACTAGTTAAAACAGAGTTTAAGAATGTTGCCTGAATTACGACAATTTGAAATGCACCCCTATGGCAAGTAATGTAAATAGAATTAAGAATATATAATCTTTCATAATGTAAACAATTAGAATTTCTTAGGTTTAAAGGTAGCTTGAAAAGCTTATTTGTTGCCGTTTTGGTTCTTAATTTGAAAGGGTTCCAAGCTGAAAGGAAGTAGTGGAACAAGACTGTTGGTAAGTAAATGATGGTTGGTAGTCGAAATAATGAATAACTGATTTCCTTTTTTTATACTTTTAGGATGTGAAGTTTCAATTTATTATCTATTTGTTTTCAATCCTTGTGTGGAGCAAGGCAAAAACTCAAACCCAATTTATACAAGGGCAAACCTATACATGCCAAAGAACTATTGACAGCTTAGTGATTGATGGCTTGGCCAATGAAATTTCATGGCAAAAGGCAGCTTGGTCTAATGATTTTGTAGATATTGAAGGAGCTAAAATGCCAAATCCTTATTTAAAAACGCAAGTAAAAATGTTGTGGGATGACGATTATTTTTATTTCTATGCCAAACTCGAAGAACCACATATCTGGGCAGTACTAAAACAACGTGATACCGTAATTTATTGGGACAATGATTTTGAACTATTTATTGACCCAACCAATGACACACATAACTATTATGAATTGGAATTAAATGCCTTAAACACTGTTTGGGATTTAATGTTAACCAAACCCTATCGTGATGGGGGTAGAGCCATTACCGCATTGGACATAGCAGGGTTAAAAACAGCAGTTTATGTGGAAGGCACATTAAATAATGCCAGCGACATCGATACCTATTGGAGTGTGGAGGCAGCCATTCCATGGAAAGTTCTGCTCGAAACAGTGCCCCAAAAGCAGCGTGTAATCGAAGGCAAAGAAATGCGAATTAACTACTCTCGGGTACAATGGAAAACCAATATTATAGATGGTAGGTATGTAAAGAAAAAACAACCAGAACTTAATTGGGTTTGGTCGCCTCAAAGAGCTGTTGCAATGCACGAACCTGAGTTTTGGGGCAGGCTGTATTTTTCACCTGAAACTGTGGGCACAGAAAAAAAAGTTCATTTCGATATTGAATCGGAACAAGTGCGACAATTGATATATACGATTCATCGGAAACAGCGACAATCTTTAAAAACAACAGGGCAGTTTATCAACTCAAAAGAGGAGCTACTTGAACCCAGAACTCTATTAAATAACACCCTAATAGATTGGACGTTAGAGGCTGACCAATACTGGTATCATGTAAAATTAATTGACCCATTTGACCCAGAAATCAGTTGGCATATTGACGAAACGGGTAGGGTGTGGAATGACGAAACTGAGAAGTAATTTCTTTGCTCCTTTTGGAGAAAATTGCACACTCTAATGATTAAGTGTAATTCTTATAATTTAACAAATTATCACAATGTCATTCCATATAAAACAGGTCTTTAAGCTGACTTATGTTCTTTTTTCCCACCTATTCAATGCTTTAATTTGAGTTATAGCTACTCAACTCAATTAATTTTTATATGAGTGAAGAAATTGAATTTGGTCTTACAATTATGGCCGTTGGAATGATCACGGTTTTTTCTATTTTGTCCTTTGTGGTTTTAGGAGGAAAAACAATGATTTTGTTAATCAACAAATTTGCCACTAATATTGAAGAAACTACTCCTCCTCAAGAGGAGAACCAATCAATTAGCAACAAGAAAATAGCTATTCTGTCTTCCGCTGTTTCTGTAGTTATCCTTGGTAAAGGGAAGATTAAAAATATTGAAAAGCTCTAAAAGAAAACGTTATGTCTAAAGCAATTAAATTTTGTCTTTTATACAGAGACATGTGGCAGTCTTCGGGTAAATATGTACCTCGTGTTGACCAATTAAGTAAAGTAGCTCAACCAATTATAGATATGGGTTGTTTTGCAAGAGTAGAAACTAATGGTGGAGGTTTTGAGCAAATCAATCTTTTATTTGGAGAAAACCCTAACAAAGCTGTTAGAGAATGGACACAACCCTTTAATGATGTGGGCATCCAAACTCAAATGTTAGAAAGGGCGCTCAACGGAATCCGTATGAATCCTGTTCCTGCTGATATTAGACAGTTAATGTTTAGAGTTAAAAAAGCACAAGGAACCGATATTTCCCGATCTTTTGATGGACTAAATGATGTTCGAAACCTTGAAAATTCTATCACGTTTGCGAACGAAGAAGGCATGGTGTCTCAAGCGGCATTAAGCGTTACCGATTCTGAGGTTCACACAGTGGACTATTATATTGATTTAGCCGACCAATTAATTAATTTGGGAGCCCAAGAAATTTGCATTAAAGATATGGCGGGTATTGGCCGGCCCGTTTCCTTAGGTAAAATTGTAAAGGGCATAAAAGAGGCTCATCCAGATACACTTATCCAGTATCATGGTCATTCTGGGCCTGGCTTTTCTGTGGCTTCCATTCTGGAAGTTGCCCGAGCGGGTGCAGGCATTATTGATGTGGCCATGGAGCCCCTCTCTTGGGGTACAGGGCATGCAGACTTATTAACTGTTCATGCTATGTTAAAAGATGCAGGGTTTGAAGTGCCTGATATAAATATGAAAGCGTACATGGAAGTGAGATCACTTACCCAAAGCTTTGTAGATGATTTTCTTGGGTATTATATCAACCCGAAAAATAGGCACATGAACTCCTTATTGATTGGGCCGGGCTTACCTGGTGGTATGATGGGTAGTTTAATGGCCGACCTAGAAAACAACCTTAAGAGTTTGAATAAATGGATGACCAAACGGGATAAGCCAACTATTTCTCAAGATGAACTACTCATTAAATTATTCGAAGAAGTTGAGTTTATTTGGCCAAAAATGGGCTACCCTCCGCTAGTAACGCCTTATAGTCAGTATGTGAAAAATGTGGCTTTAATGAATGTTATGCAAGTGTTTAAAGGGAAAGAGCGCTGGTCAATGATAGACGATAATACCTGGGATTTACTTATTGGTAGGTCTGGCAAATTGCCTGGTACTCTAGCTGATGAATTAATTGAAATGGCCAATAAATTGGGCAAAGAGTTTTACACAGGCGTTCCTCAAGACCTTTACCCAGATGCCTTGGATGAAGTGCGAAAAGATATGCAATCACTTGGGTGGGACTTAGGGGAAGACGAGGAAGAATTAATGGAATATGCGATGCATCCAGAGCAGTATAGGGCCTACAAATCTGGACAAGCAAAAGAAAATTTTGAAAAGGATTTAGCACTTAAAAAACAAGAAACATTTCCTGCTCCAGCATCAAAGCAAAGTCAAGCACAGTCTCAAGTTGCAACGCAGCCAAGCAAAATGAACATTGAGGTGAACGGAGAGAAATTCCTGGTTCATATTTCTTACGATAACGAGGTTACTCCATCAGTGAATGGAACTACACCTGTTTCGAAACCACAAGAAATTAGCTCCAATAGCCTAGTTAAAGAGATCATTGCGCCTCTTGAAGGCAATTTTATGCTTACCAAAAATGCTGGTGATAAAGCCATACAAGTGGGCGATGAAGTAAATGAAGGAGATATAATAGGATACATAGAAGCCATGAAAGTATATAATGCCATTGCGGCTGACAAAGCTGGGAAGGTAGTAGAAATTTGTGCTACTAATGGCTCTGCAATTGAAGAGGACGATGTGATAATAAAACTACAATAAAAGTACTTTTAAAACCCTATGGATATTTTTAAGCAGCTGTATGAAATGACAGCGTTTCAAAGTTTTATTGATTCTCCCGGCACCTTATTAATGATTGCCATTGGTCTTATTGTTCTTTATTTAGGAATAAAAAAGGCCTATGAACCACTGTTATTAGTACCTATTGGGTTTGGAGTCATTTTAGCAAATGCTTTAGGCGGAGGAATGAGTGTGGTAACTGGTAGTGAAATAGAGCATATGACCTTAATTGAGATAGCAAAGAATCATGGCATTATGAATTTACTTTATTACTCGCTGATAAAAACAGGTCTTTTACCACCCATTATTTTTATGGGCGTAGGTGCTATGACGGACTTTGGACCGATGCTTAGAAATTTGCGCCTAACCTTTTTTGGTGGTGCTGCTCAAATAGGCATATTTTCTGTTTTAATGGCGGCTCTTTTTATGGGATTTACACCCAAGGAAGCAGCTTCACTTGGCATTATTGGTGGTGCTGATGGCCCAACCGCCATTTACACGACTATTATTTTGGCTCCTCATTTATTAGGCCCAATAGCCATTGCGGCATATTCTTATATGGCATTAGTACCTGTTATCATTCCATTTGTGGTTCGGCTTACCACCAATAAAAAGGAATTGATGATTAATATGAAAGAGCAGGATAAACTCTTTCCTTCTAAAACTAAGATTAAAAACTTGAAACGAGCAAAGATTATTTTCCCCATTGTAGTGGGAGGAATTGTGTCTGTTTTTGTACCTTCATCCGTACCTCTAATTGGTATGTTGTTGTTTGGTAATCTCATTAAAGAAGTGGGCTCCCTTACAGAAAGGCTTCATAAAGCGGCTTCTGGAGGCATAATGAATACGGCCACAATCTTTTTAGGATTATTAGTGGGCGCCACAATGACGGTTGAATCATTCTTGAACTATAAAACCTTAATGATTATTGCAGGAGGGTTCATAGCTTTTTCAATTTCGATTGCAGGAGGAATTTATGCAGCTAAGCTTTATAATGTGTTTGCGAAAAAGAAAATTAATCCATTAATTGGAGCCACAGGTTTAAGTGCAGTACCAATGGCATCGAGGGTTGCCAATGAAATTAGCTTAAAACACGATCCTCATAACCATATTTTACAATATGCAATGGCAAGTAATATTGCAGGGGTAATTGGATCTGCTGTAGCGGCAGGTGTGCTAATTTCCATCTTAGCTAGTTAGTTTATTTGAGTTTAATCGGAATCCAGACTTCTTCTTCTGAGTTTGGGTCTGTGTTTGAGTACTTTTTTCCTAGTACCTCAAAATGAGGACGATTGTCAATAACATAATTGGAACTAGGCAGCCATTTTGCGAAAATATGGTTAAATGTTTTTGCAAACTCACTAGGCAACCCTTTGTGAAGAAAAATAGCATAAAGCCCTCCTTGTAGTTGAAGCGTTTCCATTTCTGAAGGGACTTCTTGAAAGTTAGCAACTTCAATTAATGCCCATTTCTCAAATTCTACTGTTGGGTTAAAGTCTTTAAAATCTAAATTCACATCATATACTTGAAGTGAGTATAAATCAGTGCCAATACTATTTGTAACTAACTTTTTGTGAGGCATAAAACCTTGCCATCGTTGAGTAGTTTTATTATTAGCTAACGACATTTGAATACGTTTACCAATAAGGTTCTTTGGTTCTAATGTTACTATTTTAGGTGCTTCCATTTATTCCTCGGCAAACACTTCGTAATGGGTTACTTTTTCTTCAAAAGAAAGCAAGAATTGGGCGTCTTCTGGATAGTATTTTGCTTTCTCAAAATCGGCTCCAGCAAAGTTTTTAATTACTTCTAGGTTTTCCCAATATGTGATTAGTGTAAAATGGGCAACAGAGCCTTTTAAGTTTCGCAGAAAAGTTAGTTTTATAAAGCCTTCCGTTTTTTTATAATCAGGAATAGCTTTCGACTTCATAAAAGCTGTGTATTCGTCATAGTCTTTTTCGGAAGTGGTTCCGTGCCATATTCTTGCAATCATCATTTATTATTAATGTTCGTTTCCTTTATAAATCCACATGGGTTGAGTATTCCCAGCTTTTTCAAAACCCATTTTTTTGTAAAAATCAATTGCTTTCCCATCTGCCGTTAGCATTTGCATATGAAAGCCAGCATACCTTTCTTGCATCTTATTTACAATCATTTCACCAATTCCTTTGCCTTGATACTCTGGTAACACCAAAAGGTGTGGGTAATACACCATAAGGTAGCCATCCGAAATAGCATTGCCTAAACCCACTAATTTATCATCATCCCAAGCGGTAACCAAGGAGTGAGAATTGATTAAACCGTTGTATAACTCTGTGGGTTTTTCAGCAGAGCTCCAATTATTAGCTTTGTATAAGGCAATAATCTTGCTCTTCTCAATCTCTCGCTTGGTAGAAATTTGTAGGCTCATTTTAATTAATGACAAACTAATTTAAAGATAGCACAAGAAGTCAAAAGTTATTATTTTAGTAGGTAAAATAATTGCCTATTAAAGCTTACTAATGAAAAAAGACGTATTTAAAATTGATAATTATTTAATCACCATCGGAATAATATTTCTAATTGGCGGTTTACTAACCACTTTCGCTGACCCTCGTTCTTATTATGATTTGAATGTACAAAAAGAATCTGGAAGTTATACTTCTGTTGATTATGAGGGTAGAACACTGGAGGAAATACAACAAGAGTTTGGGTCTAATGCAATAATTACTCCTGTAGAAAAACCATTTATTAGACCCATTATTGCTATAAGCGGGCTGCTTTTATTGATAGTTGGAATCTATTACCGAAAAAAGGAGAATAAAATTCACAGCATTTGGGATGCGCTTGAACGAACTAAGGAAGGAAAACTAAGAGACCTAGAGGTGTCTTTGGGGCTGAGCAGGTCATTTATTTTGGATAACCTTAAACATATTAACGCCCAGCTAGGAGCCTATTATGTGTACATCTCAGCCAAGGATTTAATTGTAGATGGTCGATTGATGGAGCAACATACCTTATCGGTTACTTGTACGGGCTGTGGGCACGCTATCAAACAAAAAGTATCATTGGCGAATTTAGAAAAACCAATTTGCAATTATTGTGGAGCTCCGGTTCCGGTTGCAGAGTTGTCTAAACTTAAAAAGAAGGTAGTGAATGAATTTGTCTGGGATAGTTCATCGCAAAAAAAGGATTTTAATATGGCAGTTTTTGTGGTACTTTTGATATTCTTTTGGCCAGCAGCCATTGGGTATATGGTGTATAAAAAGAACCTTGCCTCACAAGCAAACATACAAAAACTCACCAAGTTTGCAGAGGATATAAAGAGGGTGAATATGTAAGGGCAAAATTTGACCTAAAGTAAGATTAGATTAAACTTACTTTCTTCTTTTCTTACCCCTTCCTTTATTATTCTTTGGGCTCCACTTACTGTCTCTATTAGGCCTGGCTTTTTTCTCGTGAAAGGCTCCTTTAAATGTTGGATCGTCTTTGCGTTTTTGATGATCAATGGATCGTGCAATGTCTTGGATTTCATCAAAGGTAGATTCCTCTATTTTTATATTAGCTGGCAGTTTTTTTTGCGAAATTTTTTTGTTAATGAGCTTTTCAATATTGGCAATGTGAAAAAGCTCGGCCTCATTGGCAAACGTAATGGCTACTCCAGATTTTTCGGCTCTGCCGGTTCTACCAATCCGGTGAACATAGTCTTCGTATAAGCTAGGTACATCAAAATTAATTACATGGCTAACATCCGTAACGTCAATTCCTCGAGAGGCCACATCGGTAGCAACAAGTACTTTGAGCTCCCCTTCTTTAAACAATTGCATAGTGTGGATCCGTGTATTCTGACCCTTGTTGGAATGCAATACGCGTACAGGCCCAAGTTTTTTTCGATCTAAATATTTAAATAGATTATCGGCCGTTTGCTTTGTTTTAGTAAATATTAATACCCGAGTAAATTTTTCTGTTTGGAGCAAATATTCTACAAAATTAATTTTAGTTCTTATGTTAGGTAGCTCATAATAAACTTGGTCAATAGTTTCTATGGTTGTTGATTGGGGAGCTACTTCAATGCGCTCAGGGTATTCTAAAAATTCTTCAGATAAAGCAAGTACTCGGTCTGGCATGGTGGCTGAAAAAAGTAAGTTTTGCCTTTTCACAGGTATTACTTCTAATATTTTACGAATCTGAGGCATAAATCCCATATCCATCATTTTATCAGCCTCATCGAGTACAAGGGTTTTTAATTGCTTGGTGTGGATACTGCCTCGCAAATAAATATCCATGAATCTACCAGGCGTGGCAACAATAATATCAACGCCAGATTCAATTTGTTCGATTTGAGTTTTGGGGCCAACACCTCCGTAAATGGCTAATATTCTTAGGTCGGTGTAGGTGGCTAATTGCTTAGTAACCTTTTCAATTTGAAGCACCAATTCTTTGGTGGGTGCTAAAATTAACGCTCGAACATCATTGCCTTGGGCATATTTAATTTTCATTAAAATAGGCAATACAAAAGCAGCAGTTTTGCCCGTGCCGGTTTGGGCAATGCCCATTAAATCGTGCCCATTTAGCACCAACGGAATGGCCTTTTGCTGAATGGCTGTTGGTTTTTCATATTGCGCATCGTCAATCGCATTAAGTAATTGACGATTTAGCTTTAAGTCTTCGAAAGAGGTTGAGGGCATCTGTAATTTTTTTACAAAGGTAAGTAAGATTGAGTTACATTAAATAGATTGCTTCAGTTTGCAAATCTTAGGATATAGAAAATCTTGAAATTTGGTTAATACCTTAAATCCGCAAGGTAAATCTATTACAAGCCTTAATTTTTTAAGTGATAATTCACTTATTGTTAATGAATTAAAATGTTATAAAGTTAAAAATAACAGTTTGAAATTTCTATTTCAAAAAACCCTTATTCTAGTCTCATTAGCAAATTTGAATAGAGATGATAAGGGGAATTTATTAGTACAAATTAATGCTAAAAAACTAGCCGTTATTTCCCTAAAGGGAATAAAGAATGTTAGTATTGATAACCTAGATTATGAAGTGAGTCAGGAGGTTAACTATAACTTTATTTATAATAACAGAGGTGTTTGTTGATAATAATGGCCAAACACTTTATAAGGCTATTGACGCATCTGGCAATCATTTTCAATTAATAAAAATATTTAGAGCAGTTGATCCAATTAGTCGAATACATATTAATTCCGAAAGTTTATGGGTAAGAAATAACCGGTTTGGGGTAAGAAATTATGAATTTAATGCAGATCAAACGCTTCAAAATCAGCCTGCTGATATAATTTTTAAACAATATTTTATTTCAACAGTATTTAAAGATGACCGAGGCAATACATTATTAACCTGAGTTCGACCTAAGAAAAGAGCGGTTTTTGACTAAAAAAGCAGAAAAAGTTACATATTTAAGTATCTGAAAACCAAACAGATAACTACTTTTCTGGTAAAATTGTAACTATTCACCCAAACAAGGGATAAAAGGTTTTTGTTGAAAAGTATTTTTTAGATTTTCAAGCACATTAAGGTTATTTTCTTAACTGTAGAGATGTATCCCCTGATTTGGGCAAAATATTGGGCATGGGTTTGAGACCTAAAACATCCGGAAATCTTTTGTTTTACCTTAATTCCCGTTATAAAAACGGGACAGGCTATTCTTAAATCTCTTTCGGCTTGATTGTTATCAAAAGGAACTTCTGGTTGTTTTATAAATTTAAGAAACAAATATTTATGTTTTTCTAATACAAAGGCAAGCCTCTGCTCATCGGTTTTCTTGTATTTTTTGTCATAGCTTTTAATAATGGGTCTTATTAGTTGAGTGTATTTGTTAAAAACCCTTGCGTAATAAGTATTGGTTAAATGAGTTCCTTGCTTCTTTTTATCTTTAGCACGCACTAAAAGTTTTCTTATTTGCTTTGCCCAATTTGCCATGTAAGCTTCTTCTACATATACAAGGTCTCTTAAAATATGAGCATTGCATAGGCTGTGTTCGCAGCTATAGCTAAAGTAACTAGGGCTTGCTGAAAAACACATAAATAAAAGTTTATCAGAGAATTACAGTAGTTAACTGTTAATAAAGTGCAAG
>JAMOMJ010000155.1 GCA_027067135.1 Cyclobacteriaceae bacterium | reverse complement strand
TTATAATCAGATGTTTATATAAATACCACTTTGAATCAAGAAAGTTAAACCAAAACAAAAATTTGAATTGACTCAAAACAAAAATGATCAAGTCTTAAAAATCAATTAATAGAGGTTCCCATAAATGAGT
This sequence comes from Cyclobacteriaceae bacterium, assembly GCA_027067135.1. GTDB lineage: Bacteria > Bacteroidota > Bacteroidia > Cytophagales > Cyclobacteriaceae > JAKISE01. The sequence continues at coordinate 2,987 of JAMOMJ010000155.1, read as the reverse complement.
CCTGTGGAGAATTTAGTTTTAGACCAAGTTATTTCTTAAAATAACTCTATTTATGTTTCACTATTTAAGTAAATAACCTATTTTTGCACCTCGAATTTAAGAAATTTATACAATGGCTATTACTAGACTTAAAAGAAAAGGACGTAAAAATAAGCTCACTGCAAGGCGAAGAATTCAAAAATTAGGACTTGAAAGCGCTAAACCAGTTATAAAAAACGTAGATGTAGAAGCAATTAAAGCTGAGTTTAAAGCTAAGCCTGCTGCTCCTGCTAAAGCAGAGAAGAAGGCAGAAGCTCCTAGTGCCTCTGCTAAAGCTGCGGATAGCTCAAAGAAGGCTGAGGCTAAAACAGAAGCTCCTGCAAAAGAAACTAAAAAAGCTCCTGCTAAAAAAGCAGCAGCAAAGAAGGAAGCTGCTCCTAAAGCAGAGAAAAAAGCACCAGCTAGCTCCTCCGCTAAAGCTTCGGAAAGCTCAAAGAAAAAGAAAGCTCCAGCAAAGAAGAAAGAAGACTAAGTTTTCTTTACAAGAAATTGAAAGGGTTGCCCGCTAGTTAGCGGGCAACCCTTTTTTTTGTGTCTAATGGTCTCGTCTGTTTTTTTAATGCAACACAGCCCTAATTACTTAATCAATAGCTTTTCTTATCACATGGTATCTCAAAGTTTAGTTTAATAAACGGTGTACTTCTTGTTAGTTAATGCTTACTAACCTAATTTTGTAATTAACTTATTACAACTATCCTTTGCTATTGTTTTTTTTAGGCGTTTGACTCTGGATAAAAGTGATTGATAGTTTTTGTTGTATTTTGGGTTTTAGGGAAAATGGAATTTTTGCTTAAATCTATTTGGATATTGATTAATGAAAAGGATTATGAAAACGTATTTGTCTAAACTAATTTTCTTTACGCTGTTGTTTAGTGTATTTATATCTTTTACGCCAACAGTATCATTATTGGCTCAAAACAGAACCATTGCTATTATAAAAGATAATGAATCTCCTTTCTTACAGCAGTTAGAGGATAATATTAAGACGGAGATTAAGAATGTATTAGATGCTAGATTCTCATTAGAATTTATTGGCTATAGCGGAGAAGATTCGATTGATCTTATAAAAAAACGATTTGCTTCAGTCTATAATGCTAACGATGCTGCATTAGTTATAGCAGTTGGAATTAAGAGTAGCAATATTTTACATTCCCTCCAGACCTACCCAATTCCTTCTATAGCCACAATGGTTATTGTTGATAAATTGCCTAAGAATTCTGGCATACCAAATTATACTTATGGTGTACCTTTTCAATCAACTATTGAAATAGCTTCATTTTTTTCAAAAATGTATGAGTTGGAAACTATTGGTATTCCAACCAATGGAGCTTTATCAACTGAAAATTTAAACAAGCTTGTAAGTGATAGTGTAGGCATAATAACCTTTGATGCTAATAGCACAACCATTCCTGATAATGTAGATGGGGTTCTGATATTGCCTTTGGTATTTAATGTAGACAAGGAAGCTGAAGCATTTATAGAAAAGCTTAATGCTCAAGGTATTCCAAGCTTATCAATTCTAAAAAAGTATTTAAAATACGATTGTACTGCCGCCATTGAGAGTAATAATATTTTAGTGCCACTTGTAAAGAAAACAGCGCTCAATGCATTGTACATTCTAGAAGGAACGAATGCTTCAGAAATAGCATTACAACAAAATGCACAGAAAATGGAGGTTATCCTTAATATGAAAGGGGTAAAGCGTATTAAAAAACTGCCTAACTGGAATTATTTAGAAAGAGCACAATTAATTAATGTGGTTGAAGCCAATGGTGTAAATACGCTGAGCCTTTCAGAGTCAATAGTATTAGGACTAAATGAGAAACTTACCATCAAGAAATCTGTACTAGCTGTAGATAAAGCTGATCAAAACGTAAAACAGGCAAAAGGGAACCTTACCCCAACTATTGATGGAAAAGTGCAATCTATTTGGCTTAGCGACAACCTTATTGATGCAATGATGGGTAGAGAAGGGAAAACGACCATTACAGGAAGTTTAAACTTGCAGCAGGTGATTTTTTCTGAACCGATTTTAACGAACATAGCCGTAAATAAATTAGTACATGAAAGCACAAAGGCTCAAAACAGACAGACTGTATTAAACGATGTTGTTTCTATCACTCAAGCCTACATTTCTGTGCTGTATGCAAAAACAAATTTAACAGTACAGAATGAGAATTTGAATGTTACTAAAACCAATCTGTCAATAGCAGAAACCAAAGACAAGTTAGGGGTGAGTAAGCAGTCGGATGTTAGCCGATGGGTGAGTGAATTAAACGTTAATAAAATACAGCTAAGTGAGGCGCTTGCTAATTATAAAAAGAGTGTTTATGCCTTAAATGAGGTGCTGAATCAAGAGATTGCAAGTGAATATAATTTTCCTGAACAGATTAATATTAAAGAGGTTTTACATTTTCCTGAGGAAATAATTATGCCTTATATTAAAAATGAATTTTTAACGGATGTGCTAATAGACTTTTATATTTCAGAGATGCAAACCAACTCTCCTGAACTCTTGCAAGTATCCCTTTCTGAACAAATTATAGATAGACAAATAAAGTCTAATAAGAGACAGTTTGTACTTCCACAAATTGTAGGTTTCGCCAGTGCTTCTGATGTGTTTTTACGAGAAGGTAATTACTCCAGCCCTGATTTGCCAGTGCCTGCTTTACCTAATGATCTTACCTGGAATGCTGGTATTGCACTATCTCTTCCCATTTATGATAGAAGAAGTCGGGCAACTAATTTACAAAAATCTAAAATTGACCAAGAGAATATTTTATACACCAGACAAGAAGTTGAAAATAATTTAGAACGAAGCATTCGTTCACAAGTGCATCAATTTAAGGCTTCGTATGTGTCTAATAGTTTTGCGTTGATAGCAAGCAAGGCTGCGGATCAAAACTTTTCAGGAGTGGAAGATGCCTATAAACAGGGTTTTATAACGG
>JAMOMJ010000154.1 GCA_027067135.1 Cyclobacteriaceae bacterium | reverse complement strand
AAAAACATCCCTTGTAAGTTAGGTGCATTAGCCCCAATAAGGGCTACTAAATTATTGGAGCCCGTAATGCCAGCTAGTGCTCTACCATCGCAAAGAACCCAGCCTTTGGGAATATTAATTTCTGTACCTGCAAAAGCCACTATTGTACCTGTAGGCACACCATTTTCAGCACTAATGGCATAGGGAGCATACTGCAAGGGGCCATTAGAAACCTCAACAGGAGCTCCGTTATAATCCACTGTGATTATAAGTTTCATCTGTGATTGCCTAAACGGGATATCAATAAAATCGCCACTACCAGCCAAAATATTACCTGTTCCAATAATATGTGAGAACACACCATAAGGATCTGTTTTTATAGTAATGTTTTCTTTATAATAGGAGGTTCCCCCTCCATCTTCAAGTATTTCAAACGTAAAGAGTAAGGTGGCATCAACTAAGGCTGCCTTTTGTGCATCACGTGCAATACCTTGAACGGAGATTCCAGGCTGTGCAATTAATGAGGAAAAAGAAAACAAGCAAATAAATAATGATAGAATGGTTTTCATGATAGCGGTTTAAGTAAATAAAAATTGGTATTATAATAATAATTAATCCTTGAAAATATGTGAATTACCTCAATTCAATAGCAATTATAGCCTCAATGGATCGATTATAAATGGTCGGTTTCTGTCATAAAGGGTTTCAAAACTGTCATTTAGAAATTACAACTTTGTTGTTTGAGCTAAAAGTAAAAAAGCAGTAACATTGGGTTTATAATTACCTCTAAGAGTTGTATTCTTAGGCTCTTGTTAAAACAAATACACTACTTCGTTATCCCTCACACATGTATAAGTATCGATTTATTATAACCTTCATTTACTTCTTTTTAGGAATTACCTTGCCTCTATTTGCTCAACCTTCCTCTTATTTAGATAGTTTAATAGTTGAGAGTAATCAATCAGAAAAAGATACGAATTACATAAACCTACTAGGAAAAATATCGGTGGAGTACACCTATTCTGATACAGAAAAGGCGATGGAAACAATTAATGAAGCTTTACAGCTTTCTACTAAATTAGAGTATCCTAGCGGGGTTGCTATGTCGCACGATATTTTGGGTATTGCCTATTTTGACATGGGAAAGCTCGATTCTTCCCTCTATTATTACTTAAAGTCGTTGGACTATTATAAAAACACAAACGACCGTTTAATGGAGTGCAAACTCTATAATAAGATTCTTCAGGTGTATACGACTTCAAGAAACTTCGAAAAAGCAAAAGAGTACAGTGATTTAGCAACTGCATTGGCAGAAAATATTGATGACTATCGATTAAAAGGTAATACAGCCAATGGACGAGCAAGCGTATATATGGATAATGCGTGGGATAAATTAGATAAGGGCGATTCAGTTGCTTTTACAGAATACTTCAGAAAGGCTTCTCCTTATCTACTGCAAGCCAGTACCTATTTTGAGCAAGATGGTTATGCCAAAGGCAGTGCTCTTGCCTTTGGTAATTTGGCTTATGTAGAATCTTCTCTAGGTAATTACGACAAAGCCTTAGACTATTCATTAAGAGCCACTGATTTTTTTGAGAAAAACAATTTCAAAAATTACTTATCCTTGTCGTATAATCAAATATGCTCGATTTATATAAACAAAAACGATTATAAGAAAGCACTTATTTACGCAAAGAAAAATCTTGAGATTAGTCTTGCAATGGGAAACCCCTATGATAAGCATAATGCGTATGACAACCTATCCAAAATTTATGAAAAGCTAGGAAATTACAAACAAGCCTTGTTCTATAAGCACAAAATGTACATCGCTTCTAAAGAAATGTTTAACATAGATAAAGAAGAACAAATTTCAAGCATACAGAGTACATATGATATTGAAAAAAAAGAGCAAGAAAACCTGTTACTTAAGCAACAAGCTGAATTAGACAAGCAAGCTATTCAAAAACAATACACCATTACGGTTACTGTAGTAATCATTCTCTTATTAGTAACAATATTAGCCTTTATAGCTTACAGAGCCTATACTATCCGAAAACAAGCCGCATTAAAAATTGAAGAATTAAATGCCACACAATCTCGCTGGTTTACAAATATTGCACACGAACTTCGTACACCTTTAACGCTCATCCTCGGCCCTTTAAAAAACGTACTGTCTAGTCCTAATCAATTATCTACTAATGAAGCCAAAGAGCTTGAAATCGCTCATAAAAATGCGCAACAACTTTTGAAATTAGTAAATCAAATTCTCGACATATCTAAAATGGAGGTTGGGCAATTATCTTTAGATAGAAAGCCTATAAATCTTTCAGCTTTAGTTCGGCAGTCAACCGCTTTTTTTAGCTCGTATGCTACTTATAAACATATTGAATTAACAACGTCAATAGAAAATGATATTTACATATTAGCCGATGAAGAAAAAATTAAAAACATACTAATTAACCTCATATCCAATGCATTAAACTTTACTCATAATAAAGGGTTGGTTACAATTTCTGTTAATTATGATGAGCCTAAAAGGTTCATAGCTGTGATTATTAAAGATACAGGTGATGGGATTTCACCAGACGATTTGCCCAACATTTTTAATCGATTTTATCAAGCCAAGAATAAAGGAAGTTTACATCAAGGTGGCTCAGGCATAGGGCTCGCGCTTTCTATGGAATTTGCTAAACTTCATGGGGGCAATATTACAGCCAACAGTGTTTTAGGAAAAGGGAGTGAATTTATATTGGAACTGCCTATGTCATTGCAATGCGAAGAAATTATAGAGGAAGAACAAGAGGTATTAACAGATGATAACTCAACGATAAGCACTTCATTTGGTATTAGAAGTTCAGAAAAACCTAACCTCCTTCTAGTTGAAGATAACCCTGATATGCAGGAATACATTAGTAATAGCCTAAAGGATGGGTATCATATTGTGCAAGCGGTTGATGGTGTAGATGCATTAGAAAAATTAAAGAATTACACTCCGGATTTAATTATTTCTGATGTAATGATGCCACGAATGGATGGATTGGCTTTTGCTAATAAAATTAAGGAAAGCAGTAAATTCAAGGTTATTCCATTTATAACGTTAACCGCTCGTGCAGATGAAGAAGCTAAGCTAGAAGCTTTACGGATAGGTATTGACGATTATGTGGTTAAGCCGTTTAATTTGGAGGAGTTAAAAACAAGAGCGAATAACTTGCTCGTAAATTATAAGGAAAGAAAATTAGCAATAGAGGAAAGTAAATCTATGATGGATGAGGAAGCTAATTTGTCTTACGATGAACAGCTAATTCAAAAACTTACTGAAAAAGTAAACGAGCATATTGATGATAATTCATTCTCTGTTAAAGAATTGGCTGACTATGCCTCTATGAGTGAAAGCACTTTACATCGAACCTTGAAAAAGGTAACTGGCTTAACTCCTGGCCAGTTTATTCGAGAAATAAAACTTCAAAGAGCACTAAAACTGTTTGAACTTAGAACATATAGAACAATTTCTGAGGTTGTTTATGCTGTTGGTTTCGATAATAAAACGCACTTCTCAAAGCTCTTCAAAAATAGATTTGGCAAAGCTCCATCCGAATATCTATCCTAAAATACTTAAAATAAAACAAAAAAATAGGGCCAAACTCGTTCGTCCGACCCTAAGATATAACAACCGCTATACTATGAAATGTTATTAGGCATTTCAAAGGTGCAAGGTTTTTCAAAATATTATACTGATATAAGTCAGTCCTCCGAATGATCTTTGTCGGATTTTGCTTTATTGTCTTTAAAATAGGTATGAAGACCTAGTAAATAAAGATTAGCTCTTAACTAAACTGGAATTTTAATGCTTACAATAGTTCCATTACCAACTATACTCAAGAGCTTAAACTCACCTCCTATTTTTTCTGTGCGTTGCTTTATATTGATTAAACCATAGCCTGAACTCACTTTTTCTACATCAAACCCATCTCCATTATCAGCAAGATTCATGTCAAGTATCTTGTTACTTTTAGCAATGCTTACTTTAATAGAAGAGCAATTTGCATATTTTAATGAATTTGTAATGCCCTCTTGGCAAATTCTATAAAGTGTTAAAGCTATTTGAGGTGTAAGTTCAAATCCATTATCATTGGTAGTTGAGCTATATGCAATACCACTTTCTTCCAACTGCTTATCTGCGAACCCTTGAATCCTTTCAAGTAATTGCGCAATTGTAATTGCTTCTTCCTGTATTGACCATACTGTTTCTCTAAGCGTTTTGCTCACATTCCTAATTTGATCAGAAATATTCTCCAAGTCCTCTTTTTCGGATAAACGTTCAGTTTTAAATATACGTGTATCTAATTTTGAGTTCACCAAAGTGAGCTCTGCCCCTACATGGTCATGCAAGTCCATCGCAATGCGGTTGCGTTCTTGGTTAATAGCAATCTGTGCTTTTATCTTTTGCTGTTTTTTTCTAACACGATACCACCATACAAGAAGTACAAAAACTATAATTAATACTATAATTAAGATGATCTGTAACTTAATTGCAATAGATTTTTCTTTTAACTCAATATCCTTTTTTATAATTACTAATTCTTTATTGGCAAGCTCTGCTTCCTTTTCTTTTACACGAAAACTGGTTTCCAAATCAGCTATATGTGTCAAGTTTTTCTCATTGATTAAGCTATCAGATAAAAACAAAAGGCGTTGTTGTGTATCATAGGTTTTATCAAGCATTTTTAGCGCATAATAACTATTTGCAAGTTCATTTAAGATTTCCTTTTCGTTCCACATTAATTTATTATGGATAGCTATCTTAATTGAACTTTCACCTATTTGAATAGCCTCTTTGTATTTATGCTGTTTGTTTTTTAACATAATCCTATTGGCACTAGAAAGTATATAGTTCTCAGGATATGTTTCTGGAGAAGCTAAATTTATAGATTTTTCGAAGAAAATACCTGCTTGCAGGAGATCGTCTCTAAGTACATAAAACTGTCCTAAATTATTATAGGCAATCATTAAATTATATATATCGTTTAACCTAATATACATATCAATGGCCTTCTTACTAAAGGCTATTGCCAAACTATCATTTTTCAAATATTGATTAATTGAAGAAATACTCATATAAGAAGTAGCAATAAAAGAGCTATCTCCTATTTGTTCTCTTATTTTTAAAGCTTTTTCGTAATACATCAATCCTTTTTCATACTCATCCATTTTTTCGTAAATGAGCCCAATATTGTGCAAAGGATTAGATTGGCTATAGAGGTTATCAGTTTGTTTAGCAAACTCAACTGATTTTAAGTACTGTTCAATAGCTCCTTCATAATTTGATAATTTCTCGTAAATAAGACCTTTTAGGTTGTAGATACTTGCAACTCCGTAGTCATTATTTATCTGCAAGTAGTATTCAATAGCTCTATCAGAAAAATATTCTGCGCTGTCTAACTTTGTAGTTAAGTAGAACATCATGCCTTTATAATAAAAGGCGTTACCAATTAATATAGGATTGTTAGATTTTTGAGCAGTAGATAAAGCTTCATTAACAGCTTTAAAAGCATTCTCAGGCTCACTGTATTTATATTGCCAAGCGTATCCTAGAAGGTTTTGCACCTTTACTGAGTCATCGGAAACATCAATTAGTAAGCTATCTAATTTGGTTTGAGCATATCCTTGAAAAATAGATGCGAAAATAAAGAGTACTAATAATTGGATTCGCATATTAAAAAAGAGGAGTCATTTAATCTTGTTTATTGCTTCTAGTTTGCTGTGCACACGCAATTTTCTATAACAGTTTTCTACATGCTTTCGTACAGTTCCGTAGCTAATATACAGATTATCTGCAATTTTTTCATAGCTATTGCCTTTACTTAAATGTTCTAGTATTTCTATTTCGCGTACGGTTAGGTTGTATTCTTCAGCTAGGTTCTCCTCTTTCCTTGGCTTACCTCTCTTTATTAGATTTAACGATTTTCGAGCAATTTCTTTACTCATTGGTGCACCACCTTCCAATGCTTCGTAAATTGACTTATGAATTTTTGCGGGTGGTTCATCTTTCATTAAGTAGCCTGTGGCTCCCGCCATAATGGAGTCGAATAAATAATGCTCGTCAGAAAACACCGTGCTCATTATTATTTTTATTTGTGGCCAACGATTAGTAATCTGCTCTGTAGCTTCTATGCCATCCATAGTTGGCATGTTTATATCCATAAGAACTACATCAATATTATGGTCGTTGGTGAGAGCCCCAATTAATTCTTTCCCGTTTGAAGAAACAGATTTTACCTTAAACTCCTTCCCTAACTCCACTTTTTCTTTTAGAGCATCGGCTAATTGTGGCAAATCTTCAGCAATGGCTATTTTAATCATTGGTTATCATTTATAAAACAAAGTTCGGCATTGGCTTACTGTAAACAAATACGCAGAGTTGCGTATTGTCCAGCAATAGGCAATAATTCAATTTTGTAAAGAATCAAATTTAGTTCTAATGAAGAATTTTGCAATGCTTTGCATAACTATCGGCACTCTTACTCTACTTCCTTCTTGCAATAGTGAAGAACCATTTGCCTGTGACGATAATGCTCCGATTACGGTTAACGGTGAAAATATATGTGGTAAAATGAGAGTTGAAAGGCATGTGGTATCAACCGACTTGGATCCTACCGAATACGAAATTCTTAATATGCGACTTGACTTCTCAGGCGTATTTAGGGTGTTAGGCGTTACCCTAACTGGCAAGACCATACAAGAAGGAACTACTTATACTCCACTAGAGGCTAGTTATGGAGGGGATGGATTAAGTGGAAGTGTAGAAATTACTTTTACGAAATTTGATAGAGATGCTCGAAAAATAAGTGGGCACTTTTCCTTTTCAGGAGAGTATTATAACCAGAGTGCTGCTACTTCGTCTGATCGAACCGAAAGTGGAACTTTTACCGATGTTAGCTATTAAATAGAATTAAACAAAAACCTCATCAATTATGAAACAATTTACAATTTTAACAGCAATCTTAATTTTATCCTTTCAATCTTATGCCCAAAAAGACTGGAGTAAAGTTGATTTTTCAGACGAATACAAGGCAACCTATAAAATAGGAGGAAAAACATCCAAGGCTTTACATAATAATAAAACCTTTATAATTGGCTATACTATAGGACAAGCTACCTTGATGAAAGGATCACAGTCATCCTCTTCATTGCAATCTGGTAGCCCTAAAACAGTTTACTCTAGGGCAACAATAATTGGTATAAACCAAGATGACTACCAACAAATGGTAGATGATTTGTACAAAGAATTAATGGATGGCCTTGCTGGAGCTGGGCTTACTATGACAGACGGTGAAGATGTATTAGCAACAGCCTATGCTAAAAAGCAGTTGGCCAAAGGAAGTAGTAAAATTTACATTTATAATACAGGAGACAACCCAACTTATAAGGGAAAAAAATCAATAGATAGGAACTCCATATTCGGATATACTGCTGGGGCTGGGGCTGTGCTAACTGATATTTCTTATCCTCCAAGAAACAAAAATGTGTTTTTAACTAGCAAAGCAATATATGGTAATTTTTACCAGTACTTAGCTGATAAAGAAGGTTATAATTTATTGTCTATGAACCATTTTATATCTTTTGCTTCCTTTGACGGAGGTCATGGCTATAAAAATGTTAAAATAAGCACACAACCTGTAATTTCCATTAAAACAAGTATTGGGTTAATGAATCCAAAAGGTGGTGCAGAAATTTACTTTAAGAAAGAAATTTGGGGTACTGGGAAATGGGCCAAAGATATACGCAAAATAGATTCGGGAAAGTACGAAATTGTTGCAGATTCTGATGCCTATATAGCTGAAGTAAAAACGATTATTAGTAATCTTCAAAAGGATATTATTAAGAATATAAAAGCTTCTTTGTAGAGAAGCAACTTGACAATTTCTTCCAAAAACATATAAAGGAGTTGCTAACAAGAATCTGCTGAAAAAGTCTAAGGTGCGTTATTTGGCTTCAGATGTCTAATCGAACAAAGCGAAGATGCATTATCATACTTCAATCTGAAACCCTTGAAGTACCTGCCTGCCATGTTTAAGAGGCGATAGCGTGCTTGAGACTAACCCAAAATATCCATTAGTGAAATATTAACCAGCAAGGGTTTAGTAAGTTTTTTAGTAAAAACCTTAAATGACTGATAGCTGGTCAATTATAAGCGTTGTTAAGCAGGCACCAACTAGATACAATAAACCCTCATAACGAAGCCTATTGCATAATCCGGGTTAATAAAAAACCACGTAACACCTATGAAAATACCTAATAAACTCCTACTTGCTTTTGTATTAGTTATGGCAAGTTTAACTACAACTGCACAGCTATCCTCGTATAATTATAACAATGAAGCCAAGTTTAAATTTAGTGTTCGGTATGCTTCTATACACACCTCAGGTGTACCAAAAGACTCTATAAAAGACCTAAGTGGCATTTTAATTAGAACATTAGAATTTGATAAAATAGCACCAGATATTGGAGGTTATAATGTGAGTCACCGATGGGCTTTTTTACCCGAAACATTAATGTTGATATTTATTGATGCCATAAATGGAGGTGATTTTACAGCTGGTTCAAAAAACTTGAGTACTAATATTGGTGATTTTATTTTAGGTTGGCACAATCATACGTTTAACCTTGTTTATACCGATAATTTTAGTTTCGGAGCAGGTGTACATTGGGGCGATTATTTTTTCGGTTTCGAGCCATACGATCCGGTTGATAAGGATTTTGGTATTGCGCACGAACCAGCCGGTTGGTACGGTGCGCTTGGCCCTGCCCTAATGATGGACTATAACATCCTAAACAAAGCGGTATTGCATGTTGAAGGAGGCTATGGGTTGTCTTTAAAATTTAAGGATTATCCAGAAATGGTTACAAATAAGGAGTATCCTAACCCACATTTTATCAATATCACAGCTCAAATAAGAAGTAACTCGTTTGTATATGGAGGCATGGAATTTATACGATCTATTAATAGAGGAGATAACAACTTTAATGCCTCCAGAACCGATTTTTTTATTGGCGTTTGGTTTTAATGCGAACTAAACTCTTATAGAGAACCCTATCGCATCATTCGGGATTAATATTTTATACAAAATAAGAGTCAGTCCTTAGAATTGCTTTTGTCTGACTTTGCTTTTTTATCTTCAAAAAGCATCCGAACCGAAGGAGAATAGGTGTCATCGTACTGCCCAGAGCGGACAGCCCATAAAAAAGCAGCTAGAAAACCGCCAGCTACGAGAACACTTATAATAATTAAAACGATGATTACGTTCATACTACTTTAAACTAGTTTTAGCCGATAGGCCATAAATCGTACAGCAAAGGTAGCAAAAGCCACCACAGTAATACTACTCAAAGGCATTAAGATAGCCGCAAATAATGGTGTTATTTGGCCTGAAACTGCCAAGCTAAGTCCCACAAAATTATAAAGGAATGAAATTCCAAAACTAATTAGAATCACTGTTTTTGTTTGTTTAGCAAAACGTAAATACTTATCTAAAGAGGTTAAATTCTTACCGTATAAAATGGCATCACAAGCAGGTGTAAAGGCAGTTACATCTTCGGCTACTGCTATACCTACATCAGCTCTTTTTAAGGCACCCGCATCGTTTAAACCATCTCCGAGCATTAACACTTGACTCTCTTTCGATTGAAGATCAGAGATGTACGCTAGTTTTTGCTCAGGTTTTTGATTGAATACAAAATCAGTTTGAGATCCAAAAAATGAGGTTAGATTATCGAGTTCAGACGCATTGTCTCCAGATAAAACAGATAAGCTAAAGGTCTTTTGCAATCGTGCAATAAGCCCTTTCAGTCCTTTTCGGTACGAGGATTGAATACTGAAATAACCTTTAAAGTCATTTCCAATTTTAACATAGACCTTTGACGAACCAATATCTTGGTTGGTATCATCAATTCCTAAAAAATGAGCTGATCCTATCTTAATAGAAACATCATCCACCATTCCACTAAGCCCCTTCCCTTCTTGTTCGTTAAAGTTTAGTACGTTGTTTAACTTTTCAATACTTGCTGTCAAATGGTTTGAGATTGCTCGGCTCAATGGGTGTGTAGAATGAGCAACAAGCGATGCAATTAAAGTCTTATCAATCAAAGACAAATCATTTCCTGCAAACTCAATTTTTGCTTCTTCATTTTTAGTAAGCGTGCCCGTTTTATCAAACACAATGCTGTTTATCGTCCATAGCTTTTCTAGTACATTCATATGTTTTAGATAAAGCTTATGCCTCCCTAAAATGGTCATAGCACTACCCAACGTAAATGGAGTAGCTAACGATAGCGCACAAGGGCAAGCAACAATTAGCACGGCAGTAAAAGCATTTAAAATATGTGAAGAATCGACAACATACCAATACCCTGCAGAGATTAGCGCAATTAATAGAACTACAATGGTAAAATATTTACTGATTTTATCAATCAATGAATCATAGGCATTCTCTTCCCCGAAAGCTTCATTATTCCATAACTGAGTAAGGTAACTTTGCGAAACAGCTTTCTTAATTTGAAGGCGAATAGCACTACCTACTTGCCTCCCTCCTGCATAAATATAATCGCCTTGTTTTTTTTGAATGGCTTGGGCCTCCCCAGTTACAAAACTATAATCGATGGAAGCTGATGCACTCATTAATTCAGCATCTCCTGGAATAATTTCTTGATTTCTAACCTCAATAACATCGCCCTCTTTAAGCTCTGTTATTTGTACCATTTCGTTCCCACTTTCTAATACACGTGCAACGGCCAATGGAAAGTAGGATTTATAATCACGTTCAAAGGACAGACTTTCATAGGTGCGGCTTTGAAACCATTTGCCAATTAGTAGAAAGAACAATAGCCCGGCTAACGAGTCTAAATAACCAGGCCCGGATTGGCTCAGAATTTCATATAGACTTCGTAGGAACAAGGCAATAATTCCGATGGTTATAGGAACATCTATATTTATATACTTCTGCTGCAGTCCTTTATAGGCGGAGATAAAATACCCGTTGGCTGAGTAAAAAACGACAGGGAGCGATAATAAAATATTAATATAGGTAATAAAGGTTCTTACTGTATCGTCTAGCCCTTCAAATCCAAAATACTCAGGAAAACTCAGCATCATAATGTTGCCAAAAGCAAAGCCTGCCACTCCTATTTGCAGGTAAAGGGTTCTGTTTTCCTTTTTCGACTTAGTCTTTGATGCATTTTGCAAGTTAATCTCTGGCTCATACCCAACTGTGGCCAATAATTCAACTATGGCTTTAAGTGATATTTGAGCTGGGTCATAGTCAAGCGCAACTTCCTTCCTAACAAAATTCACCCTTGAATTCAGTACGCCTTCCCGTAGTCGATCCAGGTGCTCTAGCAGCCAAATACAAGAACTGCAATGAATACTTGGTATGGTAAAAACGATTTTATTTAGGTTATCAGAGGAGAAATTTAGGAGTTTCTTTTCAATTTCGGCATTCTCTAAATAAGCAAATTTTTCTTCATAATTTCTGCTTTTGAGATTAATTCCAGGAGAGTTTTGCAGGTCATAATAATTGCATAAGTCATTCTCATCCAATATTTCGTACACCATTTTGCATCCATTGCAGCAGAATGGCTTGTCATCAAATTCAATCAACTCATCCTCGCACAACTCCCCACAGTGGTAGCATGTAGGAATTGATTCTGATGTGTTTTTTAACATAGCTGCAAAGCTAGTTAGGGTCTGCTGAAAAACACTCAATTGTCTAATAATTGAAGGTTAAGTCTGTTCTTGACTTTAATGAAAAGGAAGTGTAAAAACCTAGCATTAGATTTTTAAAGAAAATGTATTATTCCTTAAAAATGAGTTAGTCCTAGGCAAGTCATCTACTTCACAGGCTTCAGCTCGAAGTATTAATATACATCTTCGCCTTGCCCGTTTGTATATAACTTACCTAGAACATTTTCAACAAACCCTAGTTATTAATCATAAATCTGCTCATTAAAAATAGCGATATCTAAGCCAATTGGTAAATTAAGCTCTAGCTAACTTAAAAACAGTTATTTCTGGGCGCACATTAAACCTAGCTTGCAAAATACAGCCCAAAGCTCGGTTTATGTATAAGGTTCTACCATCGTACAAATCTATTTCACCAGTTGAATATCGTTTGTTTTTAACAGGCAGAAATGGAGATGGTAGAAAAGGAGGTTTCAATTGCCCTCCATGGGTATGCCCCGAAAGTATCCAGCTATTATATCCTTTCCACACGTCTAAATCGCATACATCAGGATTGTGGCATAATACAATATTTGCTTGGCTCCCATCAAACTGCTCCATTGCCTTTTCTGGATGAAAATTAACACCCCAAAAGTCATCAAAACCAATAAAGTTCAATCCTTCAACTGCAGATTGACTATTTCTTAACACATTAATTCCTACTTTATTTAATGTTTCTGTAATTGTATCAGAAACCTCTTGGTGTTCCCAATTATGTCCGTAATCATGATTTCCTAAAATGCCGAATGTGGCAACCTTCCCTTTTACCACATGTTTTAATACAGTCTTTAGTTGAGAAATCTGTTCCTCATTTTCGTAGGTGGTATAATCGCCTGTATAAACCACAAAATCAGGCTTTAAGAGTTGTGCTTTTTTAAACGAATCGATTATGTATTGAAAATCAAACTTGGTACCCACGTGCATATCAGAAATCTGCATTAAAGTTTTTCCGATTAAGTGTTTGGGCAAATTAGGAATGTGCATGTCTTTTTTCACAAACTCAAGCCAAAAAGGTTCAACTTGCCAAGTGTACATACCTGTTAAAAAACCAATCCCTAGGGTTCCTAATGAAGCATTTTTAATAAATTTTCGCCTTTTCATAAGTCGGAATTTACTTTATTAATATGATAAGTCAAACCCATACCCTATCAGGACAGAAAAAACTCCAATAATAACCCAAGCTACTTTATTAAATTTTTAATCCAGATATAGAAAAAAACTAACCTGAGGCACTACAGTTTAATATTGGTTTTATCTAATGCAAAAGCCCACTGCAATAGTTTAGTGCAGCGGGCTTTTATTATCTAGTATTATTATTTAACGCTAGTAATTTTAGTCTGATTACTGACTCATCATTACTCTTTTTGCTTCAGCTTCTAAATCTCTGTATGGCGTACCTTCAACGGTAACTCCCACAAAAGCAATAGTACCTCCGCTAAATTTACTTGGAGATGGATATAACTGACTAACCGCATCACCGCTATCAAATCCAATACATAAACCATCACCCGACAAAGTGAATTTTGCAGGCTGTGTTCTCATTAGACCTTCAGCTACCACTTTATCATCAATATATAGTTTCGTAGTTCCTAATGATTCCCCTTTTTCTCCGGTTTTTTCTCTGATGAACTCCATACCAATGGTGTACTTACCCGGTTTTAATTTTACGGAAGATTCAAAAACCTGTTCTGGTTTAATACCTAAGAAATTATATACGTAAAATAATTTGCCGTTTTTAATAAATAAGGTGTGTCCACCAAAACGAGATCCATGTGCAAATACTATCCCTGATGATTTATCTGTTACTTCAACATTGGCTAAAATTTTGTATGAGCGACCTCTTACATTTACTGCATTACCTTCTGGTACTGGAGCTGTAAAAGGATAGTAAATGTATCTGTCTCTTGCTGGTTCTGAAGAAGGTCTTTCAAGTCCAATAATTTCAGCAGCACCTCTATCATCCAAAGGCAAAACATTATTTTTTTCAGCTTCCACAAACCAAGCATCAATTAATTCCTGTAATTTTTCTGGATTTTCTTTCGCTAAATCTTTAGACTCTGACCTGTCCACATCAACGTTGTACAACTCCCATTCATCTTTATCAAAATGGCCTTTACCTGAAAGAGGAGCATGAATAGCTGCAGCTTTCCAACCATCTTTCCAAATACCACGAGAACCTAACATAGCAAAGTACTGAACCTCTTTTTGAGTTGGGTCATTGGGTTTGGCATCAAACGTATATGTCATTGAAACTCCAGATAATGGCACTTGTTTTACCCCATTATAAACTTCGGGCATTTCTAATCCAATAGCTTCTAATAGTGTAGGAACAATATCTACAGAATGATGATATTGATTACGAATTTCACCTTTTGCTTTAATTCCTTTTGGCCAAGAAATTACTAACGGATCATTGGTGCCACCTGCGTATTGCGAATAACGTTTAAACATTTTAAAAGGAGCCGAAAATGCAGAAGCCCAACCAGTAGGGAAATGCTCATACGTTTCTGGCCCACCTAAAACATCTAAATACTGCATGTT
>JAMOMJ010000153.1 GCA_027067135.1 Cyclobacteriaceae bacterium | reverse complement strand
CTTAATCTCAGGGTGGTACATATGAACAACCAATGGGATAAAGTCATAAAACTAGTTAAAACAGAGTTTAAGAATGTTGCCTGAATTACGACAATTTGAAATGCACCCATTAGGTATTTCAAACAAGTTGGATAAAAATTGATAAACACCACAATGAACTGATATAACTCTATCTTTGAACTCCATTGAGATTAGCTCATTTAAATATCATCATCATAGCATTTGTGTTTTCTTGCACAAAAAAACCTGCGAATAAAATTCGTATTGCCACAGCAGCCAACGCACAATATGCCATTTCTGAAATAGCCGTTTCTTTTACAAAAGAAACAGGCACTGCAACAGAAGTTATTCAAGGCTCTTCAGGAAAAATAGTAGCCCAAATAAAGGCAGGAGCTCCTTTTGATATTTTTATTTCTGCAGACATGAAATACCCAGATGAGCTTTATAAGTTAGGGCTAACAAAGCAAAAGCCAGCAATTTATGCCTTTGGAAAACTTGTTTTGTGGACTTCTAAAGACATTTTTCCTAACCTCGGTCAGCTTACAAAAGAGAATATTGTACATGTTGCCATTCCTAACCCCAAAACCGCACCTTATGGCAAAGCTGCTAATGAGTTTTTGAAGCAATCTAATTTATTAGATTCAATTAAACATAAACTGGTTTTTGGTGAAAGCGTAGCTCAAACAACACAGTTTATTGCCTCTGGCTCTGCTGATATTGGATTTACAGCAATGTCAGTTGTGTTAAATCCACAATTAAAACACAAAGGCCATTGGTTAGTAATGGATTCAATTGCTTATTCTCCTATTGCTCAGGGGGCAGTGGTTATTAAAAAACAAAACCAAAACACGAAGCAGGCTGAGCAGTTTTACGCCTATTTATTCTCTGATAAAGCAAAAATAATTCTTGAAAAGTATGGGTACTCAAATTAGCTTAAGTCTCCTTACTCGAATTGAAAAGTGCTATTTTAGCAAGAACATTTTACCGTTTTATGAATTGTCTTCAAGGAAAAATCACACAACTGGATGTATATGAAAACCTAACCTTGGTTTCCATTAGGGTTGGTGAAGTAATAATGAAGTCAATTGTGATTGAAACACCCAGCTCTTGTTCATATTTAGTAGAAGGGAAAGCGATAAAAGCCCTGTTTAAAGAAACAGAAGTAATAATTGGCAAAGGCAACAACTTGGGAATTAGCTTACAAAACAGGTTTAATTGCATAATAACCCATATTGAACAAGGAGTGCTTTTAAGCAAGCTTACATTAGCCACACAAGGCAACGAGTTGTTTTCTATTATTACAACAAATGCTGTTAAACAACTAGGATTATCTAAAGGGCAAGAGGTGCTAGCTATGATTAAAACCAACGAAATAATGTTGTCAGAATAATGGAATGGGAGCCAATCATATTAACCTTTAAGCTGGCATTTGTTACAACGCTCATATTGCTGTTTCTTTCTATACCATTAGCCTATTGGTTAGCTTATACTAAAAATCGATTTAAACCCATTTTTGAAACACTTGTTAGCATGCCTTTGGTGTTGCCCCCAACCGTTTTAGGGTTTTATTTACTTATTACATTTAGCCCTAACTTCTTTATAGGGCAATGGCTTAATGAATGGTTCGGTGTAAAGTTGGTTTTTTCCTTTGGGGGACTTGTTTTTGCTTCGGTGCTGTATAGTTTGCCTTTTATGGTACACCCCATTCAAGCTGGTTTTTCCAATTTATCTTCTTCCTTATCTGATGCTTCTTATGTGTTAGGAAAGTCGAAAACCACAACGCTATTCAAAGTATTATTGCCCAGTATTAAACCCTCATTGCTTACGGGCATTGTGCTAGCATTTGCACACACTATTGGAGAATTTGGGGTTGTATTAATGATAGGAGGAAATATTCCTAATCAAACAAGAGTGGCCTCTATTGCCATTTATGACGAGGTGGAGTCACTAAATTATGGAGCTGCTAATACCTATTCACTCATTTTGTTTGCTGTAAGTTTTATCATCCTTTTGTCGGTGTATTTGGTAAATGGAGGTTATGTTAAAAAAATTATTAAATGATTAAGATAGACCTTCATAAAAAACTAGCTACCAATGGAGGGGAAATGAACCTCCATATAAAAACAGAGATTCAGTCAAAATCTCTTACCACTGTCTATGGAGCTTCAGGCGTTGGAAAAACTTCATTACTACGAATGTTGGCAGGCCTATTAACTCCAGATGCTGGAAGTATTGACGTGAATGGTTCTTATTGGTATGACACTAAGCAAAAAATAAATTGGAAACCACAAAGCAGAAAGGTAGGGTTCGTCTTTCAGGACTATGCACTATTCCCGCATATGACGGTTCAAGAAAACCTAACTTTTGCATTAGAAGATAAAAAGAATAACCAAACCATTGCTGACCTTATTGAAATAGTAGAGTTGGGAGATCTAAAAAGCCGAAAACCTGATACCCTTTCGGGAGGACAAAAACAACGAGTAGCACTTGCCAGAGCTTTGGTTTGTAAACCAAGCTTGCTAATGTTAGATGAACCTCTTTCAGCTCTGGACACTGAGATGCGTTCAAAACTTCAAGATTACATTCTTCAAATTCATAAAGAATTTAACTTAACCACCTTGCTTGTAAGCCACGAAATGGGAGAGGTGTTTAAAATGAGTGATGAAGTAGTTGTTATTGAAGAAGGAAAAGTTACTAGGCAAGGCAAGCCTGAGGTATTGTTCAGCAATCAACAAGTAAGTGGTAAGTTTCAGTTTACTGGAGAAATTCTTAACATTCAAAAAGAAGATATTATCTATATCATCTCCGTACTCATCGGAAATAATTTGGTAAAAGTAGTTGCCGATGAAAGAGAGGCTACTCTCCTATCAGTTGGAGACAAAGTACTTGTTGCCTCTAAAGCATTTAATCCTATTATTCAGAAATTGGGGGATTGAAGCCTACCCCTTAATCCTTCTTAGGAACCGCTCATAATATCCTGGATATCGAGATAATTGCCTTACTAACCTATCATATAACTAGTGTAAAGAATCTTTAAAAGTCGAATTATTTGGATTGTAAGTCCAGTCAAACGGCTTGGCTCTTGTAAGATTATAAGTTTTGATGTATTCCATTAGTTGATCCATTAGTTGCTGTTTGGAGT
>JAMOMJ010000152.1 GCA_027067135.1 Cyclobacteriaceae bacterium | reverse complement strand
AGGGAAACACGCTTTTTTTTATGTGCATTATAAGCTTGTGCTGTCTTAATCGACCATTGCACAATATGCCGTTTTAGGGCATTATGAGCTAAAGCAGCTTCTTGCAAATGAGCATACATTTTTTCGAGTACACGTGGCACCGAAGTGCTGAAATAGGGTCTGGCTGATTGAAAATCTTCTAAAAATGTTTCCTTACTCCGAACAAAATAAATATTAGCTCCACAAGCTAAGTAGGCATAGGCAGCACTTCTTTCCAAAATATGGCTAAAAGGCAAATAACTCATCACTCTCTTTCCTGCTTCTAAAGGAAAAGCAGCAAGCGTGAAAAGAATATTGCTTACCATATTTTTATGGGTTAGAATAACACCTTTAGGAGTACCCGAAGTGCCCGAAGTGTACATTATGGTTAAGATATCATCTTCTTCTATACTTTCCTTGGAGTTTGCGAGCGATTCAAGATCATTTGTTGTTGGGGTGTATGTAAGGCAAAGAGCAAATGAGTTTTTATTACCTTCATCTAAAGAAAAAATTGGAATGTCAACCTCTTTTAGATTATCTATTGTAAGAACAAATAGCAGTTTAATGGAGGTTTCATCAATAATAAAGGCCAACTCTTCACCAGTATATGTTGGATGTAATGGAATGATTATAACCCCAATTTGCTGACAAGCAAAATCTATGATAATCCAATCTAAATTTCCTTGATTGGGCATTATTCCTACTTTATCTCCTTTTGCTAACCCATGGTTTAGCAACCAACACGAAATGGTATTAATTTTTTCTCTTAACTGAGTTATGGAGGTTGATTTCCAACTTTCATTTTCAAATATATTTACAGCGGCATTTTGCGCATACCTTTCTTCTTGGTAAGGCAAAATATCAAATACACGTGTAAACTCTTGTTGCATTTATTCCAATTTCTTATTTAGGCTATCATACAAAGTTTGATAATACTCCGGGTAATCTGGCAAATTATTATGGTGTGCTCCTATAATAGGTGCTAATTCAATTTTTTTGGGAAAGAGTGCTTTCAGTCTTTCACTTTGGCTAAATGGGAATAGATGGTCTTTGGTGCCATGAATAATTTGCACAGGACAGTTAACCGTTTTTAAATATTGATCTGTTCTAATATCGTACCTCAAAATCCATTTTAGGGGTATCCAAAAAGCAAACCGTTTGGTGTTATGGTAAAAACTAAAATAAGGCGAATCTAAGATTAATAGTCTTGGGTTATTCCAGGAAGCAATTCTGGCTGCAATGCCACTGCCCTAAAGAATGATGTCTTCTTCTTTATATCTTTCTCTGAGCCATTTATACATAAACTGCGAGTCGTTAAATAAGCGAGTTTGAGATCGTTTTCCTCTGCTTTTACCAAAACCGCGGTAATCAATCATTACAAAATCATAGCCATTACTTAAAAAGTCTTTGGCAAACTTGCCCCAGCCTTTTACACTTCTTGAATTGCCTTTTAAATAAAACACTACTCCTCTGGAAGAAGGCACCTTAAAATAAATACCATTTATTCTGCCACCGTCTTCGGTGTCAAATTCAAGTTCGGTAAAAGGAAATGGATAATTATACTTGAAAGAAGAAGGCAGTATTTCGGGTCTGAAAAAGATAAAATGCTGAAAAAAATAGAACAACACACAAAATGCGATGTAAAAACTGGCTATGCTAATAAGTATGATTTCCATTTGGTACTAGCCAAACTAGTTAGATTCTTGCTGAAATAAAAGAATTCTATCTTCAATCACATATTCAATTCAATGTTCTGAATATGTATCTACAAAATTTTCTCCAATATCCTATGGTATTCATCAAACTCTCTCAAGTTTTTATATCCCCTCAATTACAAAAAAGTTATCGGTTGGTTTAAATAAGTCTGACTATCGTCCGACCCATCCATTCAGATCAGACGATAGTCGGGCCGATAGTCCAAAATTCAACTAGAGCCTTCCCTTTCTCTTCAAAAATTCTATCTTCAATCAATTATTCAGTACACTACTTTAAACAGTGCGCTTAATCTGTGGCTACAAAATTTTCTCCAATATCTTGTGGTATTCATCAAACTCTCTCAAGTTTTTATGACCTCCCCCCTCAATCACAAAAAAGTTATCGGTTGGTTTAAGTAAGGGTATTAATTTTTGTGCTGATGCCAGCGAAACCACCCAGTCGTTAGTGCCTTGAATGATGGCTATAGGGCAATCAATTTGCGGAAGGTATTTATAATTTGGAAACTTATGCTTTAATCCAAATATAAAAAAGGGTTTGTATCGATCTTGTGCTAATTCGTAAAAAGGGGTTTCTAATATCAGTTGACTTGCTTTATGTTGTGCCGCTAGGTGAGCTGCCACTCCTGTTCCCAACGAACGCCCATAAATAATAAAATTCTTTTCCTTTAGATGATGCTGTGACCAAGTCCATACATCTTCTGCATTTTGATAGAGCTGTACTTCGGTAGGTGTTCCTTCGCTTTTACCAAACCCTGTATAGTCAATCATTAATACCTGATAACCAAGCTTTGTAAAATCAACGGCATACCTGCCCCAGCGTTGCATATTATCGGCATTGCCATGAAAATACAAAATGGTTCCTTTTGATTGTGGAGTTGTAGGGCTAAATAAAATAGTGTTTATAGATTGCCCTGTGCTACTTTTTATTTCTAGTTCAGCAAAGGGCTCATTAAATTCAAAAACATAATCCTCCTCTAATGTTTTACCTTGAAAAATAATGGCTTCTTGAAATACAAAAAGTGCAGTTACTATAAATAAGTATCCTGCCACCAAAGTGGTTAGTATAATTATGAGCTTCTTTTTCACAATGGCGAAAGTAACTAAAAAACATCAACACTCACTCCCATTTTAAACCACCTGCCAGGCATTACTACTAAATTTGTTTCCTGATATGTAATATCAAAAATATTTGTAACATCAGCAAATACAGTTATTTTCCTTCCTTTAAAACTAATACGGCTATCTACCACTGTATAGTCGTCCAGATTTACTCGGTCGTAATAACCTGCACTTATGGAGTGTGTAATTTGTTTGCCATAGGCCAGATTTAAAGTTGCCCTAAACTGGTGCTGCAAATTTTCAAGTGCATACCTCGATAATTGGTTTTCCTGATTTTCAACTTTAGCATCAATATAAGTATAATTAACAGATAGTCGTTGAAAAACAGATGGAAGTGATTCACTCAGTTTTATAGAAATATTAGAATCAACGCCCCTCATATCTAAGTCTAATATATTAATTGGCTTCCAGGGGTCGGTGTCTGTGGCTCTTACCCAGTCAATCATATTTTTACCATCACGGTAAAATAAGCTCATTTCAGCAGTAACATTTGAAAAACCTCTGGTTTTAAAGCCTAATTCATAATTCCAAGCATATTCGGGTAGTAAATCAGGGTTTCCTTCATTCACAGGGCTTTGGTAAAACATATCGGTATAGGTAGGTATTCGATAGGTATATCCAATATTACCAAACATTGTTAAGTGACTTGATAGGCCATAGCCTACATCAATTCCCGGTAAGGCATTAAATCCAAAATCGGTGTAATAATTTAGCTGAATACCTGGAGTAACATTTAATTTGCGATTTAAAAACTCCATTCTATGTTCCACAAACATGGAAGTAACAAACCGATCTCGGTTGCCTAAATTATTACTTCTGAGAGTTACTTTGTTTAAGTCAACCCCAATGCCTGTGGTAGATTTTGAGTGTGGAAGTACTGTGTTAACTTCTAGCCCCAATGTTTTATTGGTATGATTGTTCTTAAAAAATTCAGGATTGTCTCTGATGAAAATATACTCATCATCGTTTTGTCTGTAATAAGCCCTAGCTTCTAAAGTTGCATTACCAAGCATTGTATTGTATGTTAATGCAGCTAGTCCTGTTTGAATCGTCTCATACTGCTCGGTAAAATCGGGGCTGGCATAAAACCCATTGGCGCCAAAGGCACGATCGGTGAGCCCTCCTAAAAAGCTTAGTTTGTTTTCTCCTAGTTTAATGATTCCTTCATAAAACCCATTAAAAATGGTGTAATCTGTATTATGCTTATAGCCATTAGATTGATCGTAATTAAGAGACAAATTATGCGATTGTGTATCCGTAACCAATCCCCCTGAAATTTTAGCCCCAAACAAACCAAAATCACCCCCTTGAGCTCCAAATTTTAAATATGATGCATCGGGTGTTTGAGTAATAATATTTATAGCTCCTGAAAACGCATTTTGACCAAAAGTTCGAGCACCAGGGCCTTTAAGTACTTCTATTCGCTCTATATTGCTCAAGTCAACCGGCAAATTCAAAGAATGATGCCCTGTTTGAGGGTCTGAAATTTTAATGCCATTGATTAAAATAAGTGTTTGGTCAAAAGTGCCACCTCTAATGCCAATATCGGCCTGCACCCCATTTGCTCCACGGGTACGCACATCAACCCCTCCAATATGATGCAGCATATCGGCCACACTTACGGCAGGAGTTTCAGCAATCATTTGTTTATTTAATATAGAAATACTTCTGCTTTGTTCTGAATAAGGTAATTGAATTCGATTTTCAGCAATTATAATTTCATCAAGTTGGGTAGAGGTAGAGTCAGTTGCTTGCCCAAAGCTTACTTTATTGGCTAGTATTCCTAGGAAACTAAATAGAACTAATTTAAAATTCAGGTTGTGAATCATTACGGTATTATTTGAATCCGCAAAGATGTAATTGAAATTAAAATTAAAACAGGAAAATAGCACTTAATGTTTAACCAATCACACCCGACCCCACCAATTCATCCTTATTATACCAGGCCACAAATTGCCCTTTGGCAATGGCTTTTTGAGGCACATCAAAAATCACATAAAGCCCCTCCTCTTCTTGGTACAGTGTAGCCCAATCGAGGGGTTGGCGGTAACGGATTCTTGCCTGATATCGGGCAGTTTTGCCAATGGCAAGCTTTAAGTCAGGTCGAACCCAGTGTATTTCTTCATTCTTTACAAATAAACCCGACCGTAACAGCCCAGGGTGGTTTTCTCCTTGGCCGGTGTAAATAATATTTTCTTTTACATCGGTATCGAGTACAAACATGGGCAAAGGAGTGCCGCCAATGGCCAGGCCTTTTCGCTGACCCACCGTAAAATAATGTGCGCCACTATGCTCACCTTTAATAATACCATCTTCTTTTTTATAAAGGTATGGGGCAGAAATAAGTTCTAATTCCTCATGATTTAAAGGGTGGTTTATTTTTGGGGTTTCAGAAGTAAAACCATTGAACGAAGTTGGTATTTCTACTACTTTACCCGCTTTTGGTTTTAACTGCTGCTGTAAAAATTCGGGCAGTCTCACTTTCCCAATAAAACATAAACCCTGCGAATCTCTCTTCTCAGCAGTAATTAATTCTTGTTCTTTAGCTATTTCTCTTACTTGTGGTTTGGTTAGCTCCCCAATAGGGAAAAGCGATTTGGCTAATTGGGCTTGACTTAACTGACACAAAAAATAACTTTGGTCTTTATTGCCATCTTTCCCTGCCAAAAGTTGGTACGTTTTATTGCCATCTTTTTCAATTATGCCTTTACGGCAATAATGGCCTGTAGCCACATAATCTGCTTTTAGTTTCAGGGCTGTGTCTAAAAACACACTAAATTTTATTTCTCTATTGCAAAGTACATCAGGGTTGGGCGTTCTTCCTTGCTTATACTCTTCAAACATATAATCCACAATTTGTTTCTTATACTGCTTGCTAAAATCAATGGTTTGAAAAGGAATGCCTAGTTTTTCTGCTACAATCATAGCATCATTGGCATCGTCTAACCAGGGGCACTCATCGCTAATGGTTACCGAGTCATCGTGCCAGTTTTTCATAAAAATACCAATCACATCATACCCTTGTTCTTTTAAAAGATATGCTGCCACACTGGAATCTACTCCGCCTGATAACCCTACAACTACTCGCTTTGCCATTAGTCTGCAAAAATAAGTTGTTAGTGCCAATAACTAATCACCATTAACTCTTAACTAATAACTCATAACTTATTTACCTTTGCGCGATGGAAGAAAAGATACTAATCCTCGATTTTGGTTCGCAATACACGCAACTTATTGCTCGTAGAGTAAGAGAGTTAAATGTATTTTGTGAGATTCACCCGTTCAATAAAATTCCTTCCGATTTATCAGATGTAAAAGGGGTGATTTATTCGGGTAGCCCATTTTCGGTAAGAACGGAAGATGGCCCAAGGTTAGATACTACTCAATTTAGCGAACTTCCACTATTAGGTGTATGTTACGGAGCCCAATTAATGGCTCAGACCGAAGGCGGTTCTGTGGAAGCTTCCACTACTCGTGAATATGGGCGTGCCAATTTAAGTGAGATAAACAGTGAGGATAAGTTGATGCAAGGGGTAAGTTTAAACTCGCAAGTGTGGATGTCGCACGGAGACACCATTACCAATTTACCAGAGAATTTTCAAATAATAGCTTCAACTGAGTCGGTAAAAGTGGCAGCCTATAAGGTAAAAAATGAAAACCGCTATGGAATTCAATTTCACCCAGAAGTAACTCACTCAACCCAAGGGCAGCAAATTATTAAAAACTTTGTAATTAATATCTGTGGTTGTGCTCAGGATTGGACGCCCGATCATTTTGTGGATAGCTCCGTGGCTGAGTTAAAAGAGAAGCTTGGGAATGATAAAGTAGTGCTTGGCCTTTCTGGCGGAGTTGATTCTTCGGTGGCTGCAGTGCTATTACATAATGCAATTGGCTCACAGCTTCACTGCATTTTTGTAGATAATGGACTGCTTCGTAAAAACGAATTTGAATCGGTGCTTGAGTCGTACAAAGGAATGGGGCTTAATGTAAAAGGAGTTGATTCTAAAGCAAAATTCTATAAAGCCTTAAAAGGCTTAACTGACCCAGAAGACAAGAGAAAAGCCATTGGCAAAACATTTATTGAGGTTTTTGATGAAGAAGCT
>JAMOMJ010000151.1 GCA_027067135.1 Cyclobacteriaceae bacterium | reverse complement strand
AATAACCTATCTGCCTGAATGCGTAATAAATACCGGCATTAAATTCAAACTTTTGGTAATAAAGTAATAAACTGTTTTCAATACCTCTAAAAAAAGAAGGTTCTAATAATGGCACAAAAACAGCTAACAGGCTAATTGAAAATACTGCCATAAAACGAATATTTTCTTTTACATTTAACCTTAGCAATACTGCCGGCAAAAACATAAGTGGAATTAATTTAGCAGCTACTGCCATTGCAAATGCAAATGCAGCCCAACTCCAGTTTTGTTTCACATAATGGCTTAAGAAAAGCATTAAAAAAAAGATCATTAAGGCCTCGTGGTGCAGGTTGCCAACCAACTCAATAATGATGAGTGGGTTTAAGGCATACCAGGCAATATTTTTTACCTCTATCTTAAAGGCTCTAAGTACTTGAGGGAATAGCAAAAGCGTGCCAACTTCGGCTGCAATATGTGCAACCCTCATAATAACTCCACTAAGCCAAATAGAGTCTGAGGCTAGCCAAGCAGCTACCCAATTAATAAATTGAGGAATGGGCGGATAAACGGTGTAATGAGTAGGCGAATTAATAAGGTTGAACAACTCTGTATTTATACCAAAAGGAACTTTGTTTTGGTGCTCCATATAATAGGTTGGCAGTTCGGCAAAAGGGTTTATGCCATTAAACCAAAGTCTTCCATCCCAAATAAACCGATAAAAATCATCGGAAAGTAAAGGGGTTGAAAATAAAAATAGAAGTCGAAAAAAAATGCCTAGATAAATTAACTGCCTAACAGAAAATTGTTTTTTTTGATAAACCAAGTAAAAGTAAGCTCCAAAAATGAGGGCAAAAGTGCTGAGTAGTTTTAAGGTTTCTGGTCGTTCTATGCCATAACCAATAAAGAGGTAGCCTAATATAGAAAGCCCAATTGCCAACCAAGGCCACCTTTTATTATGTTCGTTAGGCATAGCGAGCGCCTTTAATCGATTGATAGCTAACGGTTAATAAACCGATGGAAAGCATGAGGTGAAAAGGAACTAAACCAATATCTTTTATATAATAGGCCAATACGATGCCTGCCATAAAATAGACTCCCAATAAGAGCTCGATTAATGTGTTGCCATCTACCTTTCTTGAAAGGTATTTGTTCCCAGAAATCTTTGCTCCCTTGCTTGTTGAGTTGAATTTGGGAGTTCTAATGAATGGCGTCTTTTTACCTAACAGGCCTTCTAACACGGCCATTGCATTATGGTAGGAAAGACCCATCGAAATGGTCATAAAAGTGAAAAAAGAGGGAATGAACCGATCTGTAGATTTAGTATAGGGAGCCTTTTTAGTGGAAACCCAAAAGAAGAACCCAATAGACATAAAACCAATTAACAGAATGCTGGCAATGTGAAAATAAAAATCAATTTCGGGATGGAGGTATTTAATGTATAAAACGGGTAAACTAATAATGCCACCAATAAGCAGCAATACAAAAATGCTGCTGTTTAGCAAATGAAAAGTGGCGTGTAACTTTGTTTGTACCGGTAAAGAGGACTTAAATATTTTGCCCAGATTTTTAACAGCCGTTTCCGCAGCACCTTTGTTCCATCGGTATTGTTGCGATTTAATGGCAGGCATTAAAACGGGTAACTCGGCAGGGCTCTCAATCTCTTCCAGGTATTTGAATTTCCATCCTTTAATTTGGGCACGGTAGCTCAAATCCAAGTCTTCGGTTAAGGTTTCCGCACTCCAACCACCGGCATCTTTAATGCACGATTTGCGCCACACTCCGCCAGTACCATTAAAATTAATAAAGCTTTTGGAGAAACTCCTGCCCGTTTGCTCTACCGAAAAGTGCGCATTTAAAGCAAAAGCCTGAACTTTTGTAAATAGCGAATATTCTTTGTTTATATGCCCCCAACGAGTTTGAACCACACCAATATTATCGTTATTAAAATGAGGGATGGTTTTTATTAAGAAGTTTGAAGGAGGCAAAAAGTCGGCATCAAAAATGGCGATGTATTCTCCTTTGGCTTTTTTTAGTCCATATTCTAATGCCCCTGCTTTAAAACCGGTGCGTTCAGGTCGTTGTAAATGTTGGATATTAATTCCTTTTTCCTGATGCTCCTTGATTTTCGCTGCAACCATTTTTACCGATTCATCCGTAGAGTCGTCAAGTACCTGAATCTCCAGTTTACTGTTAGGGTAATCAAGTTGGCAGACAGAATCTATGAGTCGCTCTATAACGTATTTTTCGTTATAAATGGGTAATTGAACAGTTATAAAAGGGTGTTTTTTTAATGTGGGAGTTGATTCCTCTTTTCTTTTACGTGCTTTTAAATAGGCAAACGTCAAATGCAATTGTCCCATGCTGTAGATAAACAGCATCAGCATTATAAGGAGGTAGAGCCCAAGGATAAAAATTTCGTACCAGGCCATTATAAATACTTAAATAAGGTGAAGATAATTTTATAACCAGCCATTATTGTGCCTTTTACCGTACCAGAAACTTTAGAAAAGCCAATTCGGTTTCGATAGTTGACAGGCACTTCTACGGATTTTATTTTTTGCTTTGCCGCTTTTATTTGCATTTCCACAGTCCATCCATAATTGCGATCAACCATATTTAGTTTATTAAGGGCAGAAAGTGTGATGGCTCTAAAAGGGCCTAAATCTGTGAATCTTACACCGTAAAACAAATGCAACATTTTTGTTGCCAGCCAATTGCCAAATACTTGTTGTGGCGTTAAAGAGCCTGCTTCTTTTTGCCCTAACGCACGAGAGCCAATCACCATTTCAGCTTTACCGGTTAATATGGGGTTAATAACTATATTCATTTCACCAGGGTAATCGGAGTAGTCTCCATCCAAAAATACCACAATATCCGTTTTGTCTTTTATTTTATTTATATACTCAATTCCTTTTAAACAGGAAGCACCATAGCCTTTTTCGTTTTCAACCAAAACAGTTGCACCGGCTTTTTGGGCTACATCACTTGTGTTATCACTTGATCCGTTATCGCATACTATTATTTCTTTTACTATCGAACTTGGAATTTCTTCTATAACTTTTGCTATCGATTTTTCTTCGTTTAAAGCGGGAATGATTACCCTGATTTTTTTTGCCATAGAGTCCTGTTTCTCAAAAAAAGTAGTTTTGGTATTTCTTCAATTAATCCTAAATCGGGTATCTATAATTCATT
>JAMOMJ010000150.1 GCA_027067135.1 Cyclobacteriaceae bacterium | reverse complement strand
TACTATTTTTAAAGCCTATATATCAAAAGATTACAAAACAGGACTAGAAGCAGTGGAAAATTTAAAACCGACAGCTCAAACAGATGGAGAAACGCTGTATTATTTATCCTCATATTATGCTATTCTTGGTGATAAGGAAAATAGCCTGAATACACTTGAAAAAGCAATTGAAGCAGGCTATTTTAATTACACTTTTATGGTAAACAATGATTACTTTGTTTCTTTAAAAAACAACACTCGTTTTGAAAAATTATTGTCTCAAGCCAAACAAAAACATCTTGATATTAAAGAATTATTGGCACATTAACCTCACATTATTAACCATGAGTGAATGAGTAATAGTGACAATCTAAACTATCGCGTAAACACACAAACTGGATACGATGGTTTTGAAAATTGGTATATGGCTTGTTGATTTTCTTTAAAGTAGGATTTCAAACGGTAGCAGTACATTGTGTTTGATTTTAAATTACTGTCAGAGTCACTGCGCCATCCTGTACCACTAATGTTGTTGCCGATTCTTTCATCTATATTGGCTACCCTAACCCAATGGTAATTCACCCCTTTGACACTATGTGTCGGCACACCTCTTTCTAGAGCAATACCGTACTCTATTGTGGCATTGTCGTACCAATTAATGCTTAATGAATGATTAGTTACATCCACTAATGTTACTTTTGTTGGAGCCGGAAGACGTGGCTTCCCTCTTTTTGCAATGACCACTTCATTAGCTCTGGAGTTTTTATTGTCTTGGCTGCGGTGATCAACTCTTTTTTGTCTTTTAGTGTGGTTTCGAATATATTCTTCCCTCTTTTGTTTTGAGCTTTTATCATTTTGAGCCACTCGAATCATTTGAATTTCGGCTCGTTTACCAAATAAAGAATCGGCTTCATCAAATTGAGTTTTAGCGGAGTCATTAGCTGCGCTGAGGGTTAATGGCATTAATACCAATAATAAAGGTAATGCTATTTTTTTTATCAAAATTTTCATTTGTGTTCTCACGATTAAATTGTTTAATTAAAGGGTGTACAAGTGGCTCTTAACGGTGCCTTGGTGATGGTTTAGGTTTAGTCCAACCGATAACGATAGAGCATCAATACTGTAAGGGCCTAGTGTTTTATTGAATGATTTAATACCCAAGTCCAACTTCAATTTGGCACGAACCACAGGTAACAACTCAAAATCGAAACCGTAAGAAGGTGAGTTTATTTGAAACAAAGCATTGTTGTTTTTCTTATTTTTTACTTTAAATTTTTTAATATTTCTATCACGAAACAGCAACGCTTGAGTTTGCTTATTGTTTATCAAGTTATCATTAAACCCAAAGGCATTAAAACCAATTCGACCATTGGTTAAGTTTGCTTCTATACCTAGATCTACAGTCACTGAGCCCGCCCAAACATTGACACCAAGACCCGTGGCGCTGCCGTTAATCCAGAGTGTTGCTAAATTTCGTTTTTCATTACCAATAATGGGATTAATATCTTGGCTTCTGTTTTCATCAACTACTGGGCAGTCTTTATTGATGTCTTTGCCAGGAATGGAGGCTTTAAAATGACAGGTTGCATACAGCTCTAGTACAAACTCTTTGCCTTTAAAATATTTATTTTGAGGCAATCCTACCGCTTGGTAGGCTGGACGACCCTTGCTATCAACATCCACTGGAGCAACTGACATGGAAACTTCTGCATAACTCACTTTGTTGGCCGTGTTCGATGGTTTATTTATCTTTTTACCAGCTAATGCCAAAGAGCCTTGATTTAGTGTCGCTTTTTGGTAGTTACGGTAGCGGCCTTTACCACGAGTTGGTTTTGATGTTGCCTGTACTTGCTCACCAACAGTAGCCTCACCTTGAAACCTGTTAGTTAGTGCTTTTGATGAGGCCGAAACAGAAAATGGGAACCGCAAACCAAACCCCGCTCGAATGACGTAGCTAAACTCCAAATAATAACGATCGGTAAACAATGTCGATTCAGCAATCTCAAGCTCAAAAGTATCTGTCATTTCTCTACCAATTGTAAAACCAGTTAAAAAGTATTTTTTAGCAAAAACCTTATCTCTACTTTGTTTTTTCTTGTCAGATTTACCAACGTATTGGAGCTGTGTAAACGAAGACTTTAGCCCTTGGTATTTATTGCCACTTGTGGCTGTTGAATTCGCAAATTGTTTATTGACATTCCATAAGTTCTGCTTAATTTGTTTTGTATAGACCTTTGTCGGCAATACACTGACAAGCCGAACCTTTCTATCATCCGAGTTGAGTAACACCTCTAATAGCTGATCATCATTCATTTGCCTTAGTTGTCTAACCATAAATCCATTCTTTACCACTTGATTGGCTTTGCTTCTTGCCAGTTTATTGCGGAAAGTTCTTAGGTAGTTTTTTGTTTCTTGAGGAATAACACCTTGCTTACTGACAAAACAAAGCTCCTTTACTGAAGCAGGCAGTTGCGCTCGTTTGCACACACCTTTTTTCATTGAGACATTCATTGTTCGATCAATAATTAAGCGGTCTTTGAGTTGTAATATATTTTCCGTATACTTCGGCATTCTCTGCAAATACTGCCTAACTATTGGCTGACTCATCAAGGGTTTAAACTTAACATTCTTATCTAATCGGGTCAGTTCAGTGTATTTTTTAAACTCTAATTTCACACCATTATTCAAGGTTATTTGAGATAAACCTTTTGCTTGAATCTGATTGCTACTAAATTTTTGTTTGAATAATGGGGAGGATTCTGCTGCT
>JAMOMJ010000149.1 GCA_027067135.1 Cyclobacteriaceae bacterium | reverse complement strand
GTGCCAAAGAATGGATTGAAAAATACCAGCATCCGGTTGTAAAAAATTATAACCCACCATCAAGAACACAAGCCATTAGAGGGCATGGAGAACGAGGTATGATAACCCCTTTAACATGGCATCTGTTAATACAAGCCCTTCGCACAGGCAATACTCCGTTTTTTGATGTGTACGACTCGGTAACCAGTAGTGCAGTATCTCCATTGTCAGAACAATCAGTTGCACAAAAAGGGCAACCGGTTCCGTTTCCTGATTTTACAAAAGGCAAATGGGAAAATCGCCCACCAATTAAATTCGAGTAATTGGTAACCCCCTGAGAAAATACCAAATCGTTATTTCTGCGATATAGCTACACCTTGCTCAGGATTCTCTGTGAGTAACTCTGAGCAAGGTAAACTTTTAACTTATATAGTATGATTATAGAGGTAGAATTATCATCTAAAAACAGGCCGGGCTTAACGTCTGCTCAGAACCACGCACAGAAGATTTTGAGCAAGGCAGCAAACTTCCGTTTACTTGTATTTACTTTACTCGTTGGGTTAATTTTAGTATTTCCGGGGCATGGGTTTTCGCAAGAAATTCCTTTTACCTACTGCCCCAGTCCGGATCAGCCCAATAATATCCGCAATTATCTGATTACATCGGCCAAAGAAGTAACCAATCAGTTTTTTAAGGGCATTGAAACGCCTCAGGATTGGCAAAGTGTTCGCAGCCAACGCTATCAGGAGTTTTTAGAGATGATGAGCCTTTACGATGTACCTGTGGTTGGCGAGCGTCCTCCGCTTAATGTAAAAAAAACAGGTACTATACAAAAAGAAGGATATCGAATAGAAAAAATTTATTACGAATCGCTGCCAGGTTTATATGTGCCTGCTAACCTCTATATTCCTGATGGCATAAAAAAACCTGTTCCGGCTATACTATACGTATGTGGCCATGCTGGTAACCAAAAAGTGTATTACCAAGGTTTGGCTCGAAAGTTTGCTCAACTGGGCTTTGTTTGCTTAATAATAGAAACGGTACAATGGGGCGAAGTACGAGGAGAGCACTGGGGAGCATATCAAAAAGGGTGGTTTAACTGGTATAGCCGGGGCTATACACCCGCAGGAGTAGAATTATGGAACGGTATTCGTGGGTTGGATGTGCTAAGCCAGTTGCCCGAGGTTGACAAAGAAAAACTGGGCGTAACCGGTGCTTCAGGAGGCGGTGCACAAAGCTGGTTTATTGCAGCTGCCGATCCTCGTGTTAAGGCAGTTGCACCCGCAGCCGGGGCAGAAACACTCGAAGCACAAATTCAGCAACGCACCATTGATAACCAATGCGATTGTATGGTGCCAATAAACACCTATCAAAGAGATTTTGCAGATATTGGAGCCCTGATTGCCCCTCGTCCGCTAATGATTGCCGCCCCTAATCGTGATGGAATTTTTGCCATTGAATCTGTTCGCAGGCTGCATAAACAGGTAGGCAAAGTGTATGATTTTTACCATGCGGCCGAAAACCTGTCGTTAATTGAAGCCGATGGTGCTCATGGCGACCGTGCAACCTTACGCCCTCAAATATTTTCGTTTTTTATAAAGCATTTAATGGGCAAGCAGGTTGCTCCAGATAAAATAGGAGATATAGATAAATCACCAGAAGCACAGTTAACAGAAGATGAACTTCGGGTTTATACAAAGGGAGCTCCGCAAAATGACCGAACCACTACCATTCAGGATTCATTTGTTAAACAGGCGCAACCACCTCTAATAGAAACCAACGAACAGTTGGCTGCATACCGTTCAGAAGTGCTTGATTTTTTAAAAGCTAAAACCTTTTATGCATTCCCCAAAAAACCAGAGCCACTGGACTTAACATTAGAATTTAGAGCAAAAAATGGCTCAAATACCAATGTGCGTACATTTAGCTTTGTGTCGGAAAAAGGCTGGCGGTTAAAATTTACTATTTACAGTAACCGAAACAAAGAAAAAGGCACAACACAGCCCGTTCTTTTGGTATTAAAAAACCCTGGAGAAGAACGTTTTGATGCGCAAAAATTTATTGGCGGAACAGATAAAAATACAAACATTGTCTATTTTGAAGCTCGGGGAATAGGAGAAACGGGCTGGGCACCCGAATTACAATGGCATATTCGCAGGTCTGCCGCCTGGAGCGGTCGCACCATTGCCTCTATGCGAGTTTACGATGTACTACGCTGCCTTAAAGTGTTAAGAACACTGCCCGGAGTAGATAAACAAAATATAAGCATAGCTGCACAAGGAGAGATGGCTGCTGTTGCGCTTTATGCATCGCTGTTAGATGAAAATATTAATACCGTAATAGTTAAAAACCCTCCCGAAAGTCAAAATATTAGCAGTCAAGCAAATGGGAGAGGCGAAGCCATTGAAATGCTAAATTGCTTACGCATTACCGATTTGGCACAAGTGGCAGGAGCATTATTACCAACAAAATTTGTGGTAGTAGGTAAACTTCCTCAAACATACGAATGGACTCAATCAGTTTATAAAAAAATAAAACCAGATTACTTTCAAATTATTAGTGGGCTTTCTGAATGGAAAAACTAACATTATAAAGAATGATGAATATCTATAAAAAAATAATTATTGCTTGTTTGGTTTTGTTTACAGTTACAGCAAATGCTCAAAATCAAAATTTTCCACATATCAAAACCTTTGGTTATGACTATGTGCCGCTGAACGATCGCTTAAACGAAGCCACTTGGTTGGCACAACATCACGATTGGATTATAGGCGGTGGAGGAGACTGGGATGCTACACTCTATAATACTGTTAAAAATGCAAATCCACACACTAAAATCATGCCTTATTTGGCTTATCATAGTATAAGCCCTGACAACATGGAGTGGATGGAAAACTGGTGTAGTAATAATGGTTTTGATCCTGAAGATATTTACTATCACTACCATACAGATACTCAAGTTAAAATATTGAATGGTACCTATATAACTATACCCGGATATGGCAGTAATGGCAGTGCAGCCACACTTGCAGAAGCACGGGTTCGTGTTCGTTGGAATGGTGGCTGGGTTGGCATAAATCCTTCTTCAACAGCCTTTAGACGAGCATTTGAAGCACTGGCATTAGATAGATTGGTTGTTACAGGACTAACCAATACTTACATGGATGGCCTGTTTCTCGACACATTTGATGGAATAGCAAATTCTGGAAATTGGACGAGTCATTTAGAAAATACTATTGAGTTAAACCCAAACGGAACAATAAGTGAAGAAGATGTTTATACTGTGGTACGACAAGACTTAACGGATGCAAAAATAGAATTGGAAGTGTTTTTAAAACAAAGTATAAATGATTCATTCGTTATTAATGTTAATGCTGCAGATATAGATATAGTTTACCAATGGTTTCCTGATATTTATATGGATTATCGTGATGCAACCATGCATCTGTCAATAGAATATTTAATAACAAGTACCAGTAACACAAACCGTATTCCACGGTTAGTTCAGGCGTATGATGATATGGAAAATGGGCGTGAGATGTTTATTCGCAGCCAAACTAATTATGCACCTCCAACAGAAATACCATACAATTTTACAAGGTTTATTTTAGCCTCACATTATCTAATAAACCACCCTAATGCCCATTTTATGTACCATGCAGGAAATGCAGGAAATTACGGAGGGTATCCCTACGGTAATTTTTCGGCAACCCACTGGCATAAAAACATAGAAATTAATATAGGAGTGCCTATTACAAAAACAGGAACTGATTATTGGGGAGAGCCTAATACAAACCGTTTTTTTGAATTTGCAAGTGGAACAGGCTATAAAGTTTTGGCAAGAGAATATTCTTACGCTTTAGTATTAGCAAATTTTGGCAGTGGTGGCTGGGACAATATTGGCAATAACCCAATTACTATTGATTTAGGGGATGAATACTACCCTTTGCTTGCCGATAACACCAACGGCCCGGCAGTTACCAGTATAACTTTAGGTCAGAGTGAAGGGGTTATATTGCTTAAATCTCCGGTAGCAGTATTAGGCATTGCTAATCAACAGGAAATAGAAGTTCAAACCTATCCTAATCCTGTAAAAGATATACTAACTATTAATTCGTTAGAACAACCCATTGAAAGCTATAAAATATATACTACAAAAGGGCAACTGGTACAATCAGACTCATTGGTAAATATTAACCAGATAAATATAGCTTCTTTAACCTCCGGAATTTATCTGTTAGAGTTTATATCTAACCAGAAAAAAGTTATTGTAAAATTTATAAAAGAATAAGATAAAAAGGAAATCAAATATTTTTGAATAAGTCCAATACAACAACTTATGAAACAACCACACCAAAAATTCAGACTACAAGTATTGGTAATAACTATCCTATTCACTTTTACCTTTAAAATTAATGCACAACCACCTTTAATTGAGCAATGGGAAAGTAATATGACAACATGGGGAGAGCACTGGGGTCTGTATCTTACAGACCTCTACCCTGACTCGGGTACATTTAATGAACAAAATATGACCTATTATGACGGGCAACGAGTGTTTTACCAGATTGCAGAATATACCGGACAACAAGAACCCTGGTACAACAATGCACAAGAAGCAAAGCGTATTTACCTGAATTATGTAGCAAATAGAATCAATAATTGGTCTGGGCTTGATTATTCCATTCCGGGGTATCGAAGATTTTCGCATGGGTTATACATGGATTGGGTACGAGTAAATAGCCCAGGTATTATGGAAAGTATCATAAAAATCAGAGATAATCCTGCTTTTTCAAACCCGGAACAATGGGGCTATGATAACCCTAATCAAACCTGGTATTGGTCAAATTATTCTCGTGAAGTTGCCTATGCTCTAAGTTCACATATAATGGCAGAAAGAGCGGGAAATCCTAGAAACGAAATCCGTGTTCCAATCTATATTGACATGGTTCTCAATCACATCAACGAATGGGTAACAGGAAATCGGGGAAATCCTGATACTACAAGGCATCGCTTTGCTCCATTTATGGTAGGATTAACAGCAGAAGCCTTAATTGATTATTATGAATGGGAAGTTGAACAAGGGCACAATCCGGATAATACAATTCCTGATACTCTAAAACAGTTAGCAGATTATATGTGGACGGCAACGGTTTATGACGGGATGAATCAAGGAGAACCTATGTGGATTGCAGATATTGGAGGAACTGGTTACCCATACAATGATCAAGGCGGTACTGGTGTTGGTGCATTTAGATACGAAGACAGGGAAAATCCAATCTCTGCAATAGATGGTACAGGACTTTTGTCACCAGAATTAAATTTACTGATTGCACCGCTTTATGCTTGGGTTTTTAAACATTTTGGTGATATCACTTATATAGAGCGAGGTGACTTGATTTGGGAAGGCGGAGTTGATTTATCAAACGTTGGATGGAATACCAAAATCTATAACCAAAACTACCGCTGGAGTTTTAAGTACGTGGAGTGGAGAAAAGAAGGAGATGCGATATTAAGTGTAGGAGATGAAAATAAAAATGAAATTCAAACTTATCCCAATCCTGTAAACGATAAACTAACCATTAATTCATTAACACAACCTATTGAAAGCTATAAAATATATACTACAAAAGGGCAACTGGTACAATCAGACTCATTGGTAAATATTAACCAGATAAATATAGCTTCTTTAACCTCCGGAATTTACTTATTAGAATTTATAGCTAACCAGGAAAAAGTAGCAATAAAATTTATAAAAGAATAACCTAAAACCTATAAATGATTATGTGAAACATTTAACTAAGTAAAGTTGGTGTCTGATTCAGAAAGTTCGCTATCAAGGCTTGTGAAGTATTCAGGTCGGACGATAGTCAGACCTGCACTGTTTTTTTGACGCAGATAGTGGACTTTATGGACAGACACTAGGGTCTGAATACTAACTGCAAGTTGTTGGCTTTTAACATTAACCCTTAGAGGGCTACATGGTAAAAAAGAAAAACAAAATAATTTATAACAAAGTAAAATTAAGAGAATCATGAAAAACTTAACTTACAAGGCAATTGTTGTTCTGTTGAGCCTGTTTACAGTAAAAGCTCAAAGCCAAAACTTTCCGCACATTAAAACCTATGGGTTTGATTATATCCGCTTTAGCGATAATAATGGCGAATTTGTTGATAACTTAAAGTGGCTTGCCAATCGCCATGATTGGATTGTCGGCACTAAAGCATTATGGCCGGGCCAGGGAGTTGATTACCTGGATGCTTTAACATATAATACCATAAAAGAGGAAAACCCTGATGTAAAAATAATGAAATACCTTCCGTACCACAGTGTTGCGCCAACTACACAACTTTGGCTCGAAGACTGGGCTATTACAAACGGGTACAATCCGGAAGATTTATACTACCATTACGATACCGATACACCTGTACGTATTGTAAATAGCGAATACTCATCTGAGGTTGTTAATATTGAGCAAACAAATCCGGCCATTATAGAACTATCTCAACGGTACGACCTGCCGGCAGGGGCAAAACTGATAATTACCGACCTCGATGGCAGCACCCACCCCGTTGATGGCACTACCTATTTGGTATTACCCATACAAGGCCAGCGGTATAAATACTACCTCTATACAAATACAGCTTCGCCACAGCCTGTAGATGGTACAGGTTTTCCGGCTCTTACCGGAGATTGGAGCTATACAACTGCCGATGATGGAACAGTAGTAGTGCCGGGCTACCCAAATGGGTGGGCTCCCACTAAATCTGATTCGCGATTAAGAGTGCGATGGAATCACGGGTGGGTAGGTATAAACCCTTCATCACAAACCTTTCGTAAGGCATATCAGGCACTGGCACTTTATGCTATTACACTTGAAGGAACCAATAATGTTTTTGCTGACGGTTTATTCTTAGACACCTTTGAAGGGCTCGCTAACCAACTCCCAACCGGTTATACAAGTTTTATGGAAAACACAGTTGAGCTTAAAGATATAGGCACAAAAGAAGAAATTTATGCCAGGGTGCACGAAGATTTGGCAACATCAGCTAATGAACTAAGAACCTTTTTGGTTGAAAAAACCGGAAATACAAGCTTTAGACTACATGCCAACCCTGCCGTTCCAAGGTATATATACAACACATTTAGCGATTTGTTTAATGAAAGCTACCGCAGTTACCTGATGGACTTATCCATAGAATACCTTGTAACAACAACAACTTCGGAAAATGAAATTACTTATTTAAAGCAAATATATGACGATATGGATAATGGAAGACTATTTTTTATCCGTAGCCAAACAAACTTTGCCCCACCAACCATTATTCCTTTTGCATACACTCAATTTATTTTGGCAACGCATTATTTAATAAACCATAAAAACGCCCATTTTATGTATCATTATGGCAGTGCAGGCAATTACGGTGGAAACCCTTATGGAAACCCAAAACCAACACATTGGCACCCCAATATGGAGGTTAATATTCGCCAGCCTGTAATACGCCAGCAGGAAGACTACTGGGGAGAAACTAACACCGATCGTTTTTTTATTTTTGAACAAGGGGCAGATTATACCATCCTTGCCAGAGAATACAGAGATGCATTGGTATTGTCAAAATTTGCTAAGGTTGGAGGCTGGGCAAATATTGGCAATAACCCAACCACCCATGATTTAGGGCGCGAATACTATCCTTTATTGGCCGATAATACAAATGGTGAGGTCATTACAAGCATAACGCTGGGTACAACTGAAGGAGCCATATTACTTAAATCTCCGGTAGCCGTACTAGGCATTGCAAACCAACAGGAAATTGAAGTTCAAACCTACCCTAATCCTGTAAAAGATATACTAACTATTAATTCGTTAGAACACCGCATTGAAAGCTATAAAATATATACTACAAAAGGGCAACTGGTGCTATCAGATTCTTTGGTAAATAATAACCAGGTAAATACATCTTCTTTAACCTCAGGAATTTACTTATTAGAATTTATAGCTAACCAGGAAAAAGTAATAATAAAATTTATAAAAGAATAAAAATAAGATAGTTTAAAATAAAACAAATTCAATCATTTATGAACCGATTATACACAAAAACAAGGCAACTATTACTGGCAATAATAATCATACTTATTTTTAGCTTTAAAAGCGGTGCACAACCCCCTTTATTCGATCAATGGGAAAGTAATATGACAGAATGGGGCAATCACTGGGGAGTTTACCTGCAAACTTACAACCCGCCAACAAATGGAGGAATGGATGAGCAAGAAGGTATTTATTACGATGCCCAACGTATTTACTTTCAAATAGCAGACTATACCGGTCAAGAGGAACCCTGGAATACACATGCACAGGAAGCCGAGCGTGTGTATAGAGTGTACCTAGATGCCCGTTTTAATAACACAGGCACTATTCCTTACTTTGTTCAGGGCTGGAGGAGGTTTTCTCATGGGATAAGGATGGATGCAGAACGAACAGATGATCCTATATCTGTAGCCGGTGTTCTTAAAATGCGAGATAATGGCTCGTTTACCAATGTGTTGACTACCAGTTACAGAGACGTGTGGCACTATGAGAGGCGTTCTCGCGAAATTGCCTATATGATATTGGCACACATAAATGCAGAAAAATTTGGGCACCCTCGCCAGGAAGAAGCACTTGCACATTATGTTACTATGGCAATGAAACATTTTGATGAATGGATTACAGAGACTTATGCAGATGCTGAAAAACATAGATTAGCACCATTTATGGTAGGGCTGGCTTCCGAAGCACTTATAGAATTCTATGAGTGGGAAATTGAAAATGAACGTGACCCTTTGGCACTTTTTACTCACCCCGCTGTTGCATACAACCCTACACGCACCATAACACAAGCAATTCAGCAAATTGCATACAATATGCGATATACAGCTACTGTAGAAAGTGGAGATAATGCCGGTAAACCAATGTGGGTAGAAGATATGGGTGGTACAGCTAATAATTGGAACGATACAGGGGGCACAGGCTACTCAACTTTAAGGTACGAAAGCATATTAAAAGCAAAACCAACCCCGGTGCTAAATTTGTTAATTGCCCCGTTGTATGCCTGGGTATATAAGCAAACAGGAGAGGCGGACTATATAGAAATAGGTGATAAACTTTGGGAAGCTGGTGTTGCACTTACAAATGTAGGTTGGAACACTAAAATTTTTAACCAAAATTACCGCTGGAGTTTTAAGTACATAGAGTGGAGAAAAGAAGGAGACGCAATATTAAGTGTAGGAGATGAAAATGAAAATAAAATTCAAACCTATCCTAATCCTGTAAAAGATATACTAACTATTAATTCGTTAGAACAACCCATTGAAAGCTATAAAATATATACTACAAAAGGGCAACTGGTGCA
Organism: Cyclobacteriaceae bacterium; assembly: GCA_027067135.1. Classification (GTDB taxonomy): domain Bacteria; phylum Bacteroidota; class Bacteroidia; order Cytophagales; family Cyclobacteriaceae; genus JAKISE01. Next base: position 3,034 of record JAMOMJ010000149.1, on the reverse strand, counting down.
ATCAGACTCACTGGTAAATAATAACCAGATAAATACAGCTTCTTTAACCTCCGGGGTTTATCTGTTAGAGTTTATAGCTAACGGAGAAAAAGTTGCTGTGAAATTTATAAAAGAATAAAAAAAATATGAGTGTACAAATCAAATCCGCAGGTATTGTTTTTTTAATGATAGTATGTATATCATGTAAAAATTCTACAACAGAAACCGATATTAATCAGATAAACGATACGGCAGATAATTGGGAACGTATAGGGCCTGGAGGAGGAGGAGGCACTTTTCTTCCTGTTTTTTCCTATACAAACCCGGATAAGTTTTTTCTCAGGTGCGATATGACAGGAGCCTACCTAACCAACGATGGGGGCAGCTCGTATGCCCAAATCAATTTCCCTAATGGCTCCTATTCCTTTGCCTTCGACCCCTTAGACTCTAACACAGTTTATGCAGGCTCCAGAGGGCTCAATAAATCATTGGATGGCGGCAAAACATGGCAAAGAATTTTTCCTTTTAAAGAAGATATTAGTAAAGAAACATTTATTGGCGACCATGCCGATTTTACCATTATTACAAAAAAAACATCGTTGTATAACATTTATGGCGATAGCGGCAGCACGGTTCATGGCGATTATCCGGTCGTAAAAAACATCAGGGTTGACCCAGACAATAACAACTACCTGTATTTTAGCCTTCATAATTACTTTTTTTACACCCACGATGGAGGCAAAAGCTGGAGCAGAATGGAATTAGAAAGTAATATTGATTATATATATACCAACGCTACAAACTTAAAAAATGAAGTGTATGTGTTTACAAGCACCAATTTAAATGTAATAGATAAATCTACCTGGACGAACACTTCAAAAAGTTTTTCAACCGATATGCAGCCTGCATTTTCATTTGCAGGAGGGGTGCTGAAAGAAGATGGGCGTGTTGTTTTCTATGCGTTGCACTACGATGATTCGGTAAGCAAAGAACCCCGGCAATCACCTTCTACACTTTGGATATCGTATGATACCGGTAAAACCTGGCAACAAAGTACCGAAGACATTATTATAAATGCCCAAAACCCGAACCCAACCTACAGAAAACTATCAGTAGCTGAAAACGATGCTGCTCATGTGTATTTGATAATTCATAATTATAAAGAAAAAAGAGAAGATGGAACATTTGCCCATTGGGCAGGAGCCTTAAAATCGGCCAATGCCGGTAAATCCTGGAAATGGGTATGGAAAAGCGGTGGAGGCTCTGGAAAATACGGCATACTGGATGGTACTGATGCACCAAATATAAAAGATGCCTGGGTTCATAAAGCGTTTGGAAACGATTCTTATCGGTTATTAGATGTTGGCATAGCTCCCGATAATGGAAATGTGGCAATAGTAACTGATATCTATCGTAGCATGAAAACCATAGATGGCGGTAAAACATGGACGACAATCTATAGTACAGAACAGCCTGATGGTAGCTATGTAAGCAATGGCTTAGACGTAACCACTACCTATGGCATACACTTTGACCCTTTTGATAAAGACCACCTGGCAATTAGTTACACCGATATTGGCTATCATCATTCATATAATGGAGGCAAAAGCTGGGTTAGGTCAACAACTGGTATTCCTGTAGAATGGAGAAACACCTGCTATTGGATGGCGTTTGACCCAGATGTAAAAGATAAAATATGGTCGGTGTGGTCGTATTTACACGATTTACCTCGGGGTAAAATGACAAGAAGCCCCAAATGGACTGAGAAATGGCAAGGTGGAGTGGCCATATCTACCGATGGAGGTAAATCCTGGACACCCACTGTAGAAGGCATGGGGTTCAATTCGCCTTCCACATCTATTGTGTTAGATAAAAATTCTCCGGCAGGAAACAGAACACTTTATGTATCGGTTTATGGCAAAGGCGTGTTTAAATCTGTAGATGATGGCAACACTTGGGAGTTGCGCAACACTGGTATTGAAAAAAACCTGGCCGCATTTGAGCTAACGCTTCAACCCGATGGTACATTGTTTTTAATAACCAGCCCGCTGCCACAACATAAAAATGGTGAGCAAGGCAGAGAAATGTTTATGGGAGCTGTGTATAAATCTACCGATGGAGCAGCTACTTGGGTTAAGCTCAATGTTGGAGATAAGGTATTGTTTCCAAATGGGCTAACCTACGATCCCGACAACCTTAACCGACTTTATCTGGGGGCTTGGTCTGATATTTACCTAAGCGATTTTATAGGTGCTGAATTTGTTGAGGCTACCGGAGGAAACCAACGACTGGATTTGGACGGTGGAATTTGGATGTCGGAAGATGGAGGGCAGACCTGGCAACCTGTTTTTGATAAAGATTATTACGTATATGATATAACAGTAGATGCGGCTAACAAGGGTAGGGTATATGCTAATACGTTTAATCAGGGGGCTTACCGCAGCGATGATTACGGCCAAACATGGAATAAACTAAAAGACTATGATTTTCACTGGGGTCACCGGGTAATCGTGGACGAGAACAACCCCGAAAAAGTATATTTAACTACGTTTGGCTCAAGTGTGTGGCATGGAAAACCATTGCTTGAATAGCATGCAAAAAATGCAAACATAAAAAACTATGTTAAAATTAACCCTGATATATTACTTAATAACACTAACCCTATGAAAAACCTGTTCTACCTGCCATTTTTACTTTTACTTGCCTGCACGGCTAAAGTTGAAGAAAAAACAGCCGTACAAAAAAGGCCGAATATCCTGTTTATAATGACAGATGACCATGCAAAAAAAGCCATGAGCATCTACGATAGCTCATTAATTAAAACACCTAATTTAGATAGAATAGGCAACGAAGGAATTGTTTTCAATCGTTCTTATGTAACCAACTCAATTTGTGGGCCAAGCCGAGCCGTTTTTCTTACAGGCAAATACAGCCATATAAATGGGTTTGTTGATAATGCAAGCACATTTGACGGTTCGCAGATGACCTACCCTAAAATATTGCAGAAACATGGGTATTATACTTCGGTTATTGGCAAATGGCATTTAAAAAGCGT
>JAMOMJ010000148.1 GCA_027067135.1 Cyclobacteriaceae bacterium | reverse complement strand
ATTCGATTATTGGAATGTACTAATTGGTCAGGGGCAATATTATAACCCCGACCTGATAAATATGGGAGATACCATGCGGCACACAGGTTATGCCTCAACTATTATAACCGACCTTGCCATAGAGGCATTGGAAAATCGGATTCCAAAAGACCAACCCTTTTGCCTTATGGTACAACAAAAAGCACCGCACAGAAACTGGATGCCCGATACAACCCATTTAGCAGGGGAGCAGGTTTACCCCATACCCGATAATTTTTATGATAAGTACGAAAATCGTATAGCAGCCGCAGAACAAGACCAGTCTATTGACAGAATGTTTATATCGCAGGATTTAAAGTTAGATACTGCCCGTGTGGTAGAAACAGGCTCTGGCGGAGCACCCGAAAAATCAGACGTTGTTGCAGAATGGAAAGCTAACCTTGATCGTATGAATGAGCAACAGCTAAAAGCCTGGAACTCCTATTACATGCCTTTAAGCGATAGTTTCTTTTCTGCCGGTTTAACCGGCAAGGAGCTTACAGAGTGGAAATACCAGCGGTATATGAACGATTACCTCAAGTGCATGCAGTCGGTGGATGATAATGTAGGCAGGCTGTTGGATTATTTAGAAGAAAAAGGCTTGCTGGATAACACATTAATAGTTTACACCTCTGACCAGGGTTTTTACCTGGGAGAGCACGGGTGGTACGACAAACGATTTATGTACGAAGAATCATTTGGTATGCCTTTGGTGATGCGTTACCCTAAAGTAATAAAACCCGGAACCGTAAATAACGATTTGGTACTTAATCTGGATTTTGCCCCTACAATACTGGATTTGTTAGGCATTGAAACCAACGAGCCGTTTCAGGGAAAATCGCTGGTACCCTTAATGGCCGGAGAAAAGGTAAAAAAATGGAGAGAAGGAATTTACTATCATTATTACGAATACCCACATGGCTGGCATAGTGTAAAACGGCATTATGGAGTAAGAACTGAGCGTTATAAACTCATCCATTTTTATAATGATATAGATACCTGGGAGCTTTTCGACCTTAAAAATGATCCTGCTGAAATGCACAATATATACGATGATGCCGACCCAAAATTGGTGGCAGGTTTAAAAGTATTATTAGATAAACTTCAGGAAGAATATGGAGATACTATTGCGACACAAGATAAACCCACAAGTTAATGTTCGCTATGGGTTGAATAAAGGTTTGTGGAGAAACAAACCTTGGCAGGAGGTTCAGGTCGGACGATAGTCAGACCATATCCAGTTTAAGGACAGACACTATAGTGTGATGATTACTAAGAAAACTAAGTAGTGTTCGTCTATAAAGTCGGTGTCTAGTTCAGAAAGTTTGCTATCAAGGCCTGTGAAGTATTCAGGTCGGACGATAGTCAGACCTGAACTATTTTTTAACGCAAATAGCGGACTTTATGGACAGACACTAAGTAGCACCAAAGAGTAAAAAAAGAATTTATTAATTGTAAAAATAACGTTTAGTGTAATGAAAAATATAACAGCAACAGGATTCTCCATGTTTTTAATAGCAGCTATTTTTTCTTGTGCCCCCAAGAAAGAGTCCTCACAGAAACCAAATATTATTTACATTTTGGCGGACGACCTTGGCTATACAGAGCTGGGTGCTTATGGACAGGAAAAAATTGAGACTCCTAACATAGATAAACTGGCAAGCACTGGCATGCTGTTTACCCAACACTATTCAGGTTCACCTGTTTGTGCTCCTTCCAGAAGCGTATTGTTAACTGGCAAACATAGCGGACACACCAGAATAAGGGGCAATGACGAATGGGACTCTCGTGGCGATGTATGGAATTACATTGCTATGCTCAAAGACTCCACCCTTGAAGGCCAGCGGCCTTTGCTTCCCAGTACGGTTACCATTGGTAGCCTGCTTCAGCAAGCGGGGTATAAAACAGGCGTTGTAGGCAAATGGGGGCTTGGGGCTCCGCATACAGAGGGCATTCCAACCAAACAAGGGTTCGATTTTTTTTATGGCTATAATTGCCAGCGGCAGGCACATACCTTTTATCCCAATCATTTATACAAAAATGAAAACCGCGTATATCTTGATAACGACATTGTGCCTCCCCAT
>JAMOMJ010000147.1 GCA_027067135.1 Cyclobacteriaceae bacterium | reverse complement strand
AAACCAATACTTAAAAGGAAGGTTTGAATGCTCCATTACAGTACCTGATCTTAATGAAGTGCGATAGCCACATGCTTTACACTCCCACATTTGCTTATCTTTCTTCCAGTAATGAGAGCTATGAGTACACTTCTTACATCTTACTCCTTCTGCCTCCCGTAGCTTACGCACTTTTTCTCTACAAGCTGACTCACTATCATACTCATTATAAAATTCTTCTAATCGCATAATTTGTATTATTTATAGCTCCAAGATAATGACAAATTATGAACTAGGCAATATTACGGACAGTCATAAATAAAACCTTTATATTACTGTAATACAATGAATTAAATTAATAAAGACCCGATTTCATGGGTGATTCAAGATAAGATTAGCCATGCCGATATTATCTATGTCGGTGAAGGAAATACGTATCAGATGATGAAGTATTGGCGCAAACATGGCGTTGATAAAATAATGAAAACGGGTCTGGATAATGGAGCAGTTTTATGTGGATCCAGTGCTGGATCAATCGCCTGGTTTCATGCAGGACTTAGTGATTCATGGAAATCAGAAAAAAATCCGGAAAAATTAATTAAGGTAAATGGTTTAAATTATATAGATGCTCTGCTTTGTCCCCATTATGACACAGAAATACACCGACAGCTAGCGTTTAAAAAATTGTTAAAGAGAACAAAGCAGATTGGTATTGCTCTTGATGATCTATGTGCGATTTAAATCATAGGTAATGAATTTCGGATTCTTTCAGTTGGAAAAGATGCTATAGCTCGAAAAATGTGGTGGGAAAAGGGGAGCTATAGAGAGATTGTAATGCAAAAAAATGAATTTTACCCTCTTGATAGCATTTTGAGTAAATAGGGCTTGCTGAAAAAGCCCCAGGTACGTTAGCTACGAGCGGGTAAAGCGAAGATGTATTGTAATACTTCGAGCTGGAGCCTTCCCTCCTGCTTAAATGCCAAAAGACTTACACTCTTGTAAGAAATAAAATTGGGTAATAAAGAAAAGAATCCAACCCTGCAAGCTGGCTCCTCGCTAAATTGATCCTGTGGATCAATTCTTAACGCTCAGCCCCCCTAAAAACTTTTAATTGCTCCCGAAATAGAGCTTCGGGGCAAGTTTTGCTTGAGAGACATTTATGTGATTGCAAGCTATTCCGATTTAACCTAAACCCGATAAAACATCGGGGCAACTGCACGGCCACCCTAACCAAGCAGCTATTAATATTTTTTGCCAACCCGCTGTTGCCCGCCAAACGGCTGGGCAATTACCAAGCCAAGAGACCCCGATTACAATCGCTTTACAATTGAACCTATGGATATATTGCAATCAATATTGCTAATATGGAATTTACAGGTCTTAAGTCGGAGCCACTTGCCGCCATCGCTTTGTTCAAGCAGGCATTCTCACTCTATACGTCAATGGTAGAGCGGAATTTTAAAAAAAACCAGTGTAGAGAAATGACGTAACTTAGGCGCTTGCACCTATTGAGCTTCTCTAGAAAAAACAATAATTGCATTTTAAGTCAATCTTAAGATTCCTTCCTGCTGATTCTAATTGATAATACTCATTTTTGTACCATGCGATTACTAATTGTAGAGGATGAGTCTGGAATTGCCAATTTTTTAAAACAAGGGTTGGAAGAAGAATCGTATAAAGTTGATATTGCAGAGACGGGCAACCTAGGACTAGAACTTGCTTTAACGCATCAGTATGATTTACTCTTACTCGATTGGATGCTACCACAATTAAGTGGCATTGAGTTAATGAAACAGTTTAGAGAAACCGATAAAACCACTCCTATCATATTTTTAACTGCTAAAGATACTTTAGAAGAAACCGTATTGGCGCTTCAACAAGGGGCAAACGACTATGTAAAGAAGCCCTTTCATTTTGAAGAAGTGCTTGAACGGATAAAGGTTCAACTAAGGCCTAAGACAGCAACTAACGAAAGGTTAAGCTTAGGAAGTATTATGATAGATACTGGCAGCCGTCAAGTGTATAAATCAGAATCCGAAGTTCATCTTACCCAAAAGGAATTCGACTTATTGGTATATCTAATTCAAAATAAAGGAGTTATATGCGAACGTACGGATATCATTAAAAAAGTATGGGATATCCATTTTGAGTATAATACAGGGGTAATTGACGTTTATATTAACTCTCTTCGCAAAAAACTCAACCTTCAAAAAGACGAAGATTATATTCAAACAGTACGTGGCATTGGCTATATCGCAAAAGAGCTATGAATCTGTCTTTCAAAAATAGAATCGCATTAAATTATATGGTGGCCACAGCCATTATGATAGCGATTGTGTTTGTGATTATCCTGGTGATTGTTAATACTACCGTTATTTACAACCTCGATAAAAACCTCACTTTTGAGGCAGAAAAGCATAAAAAGGAAATCATTATCCATAACGATAGTGTTCACTTTGTTAATATTTTAGAATGGACTGAGCGTGAACATAGAGAGGTTCAGTTTCACCCTGTGTTTATTCAAATTGTTAATACCAAAGGGGTATTGATGGATAAATCACCCAATTTAAAAGAGGCCACCCTTGTTTTTAAGGAAGGTAACCATAATAAACAGATTAGTACTTTTATTGAAGGTCAGCCATTGCGGCAAATTCAGATTCCGATTGAAGAAAAAGGATCGATACAAGGCTATATGCTGGCCGCTGTATCTATGGAAGAAGCCGATATGGTAATGCAAAACTTACGGAATGTACTCCTGCTGCTCTATCCTATTGTGCTAATTGCTTTATTTGGAGTGGCTCGCTATTTAGCTGGAAGAAGCATTAATCCAATCAAAAAAATCACTAATACAGCTGATCATATCACTCGAAACAACCTTAATGAGCGAATTGAGCTTCCTAAAAACAAAGACGAACTATACGTACTAGCATCTTCGATTAATGAATTATTGCAACGCATGCAGGATGCCTTAGAGCGAGAAAAGCAATTTACGTCTGATGCTTCGCACGAATTGAGAACACCGTTGGCCGTATTAACGGGCACACTGGAAGTGTTAAACCGAAAGCCTAGAACTTCAGAAGAGTATAAGGAAAAAATTAGTTATAGTATTAAAGAAATTAATCGAATGTCAGAGACTGTAGATCAGCTACTTATGCTTGCGAGAGTTGATGCTTCTACTGTTACAAATGATAAAGAAAACATTGAACCCATTGAT
>JAMOMJ010000146.1 GCA_027067135.1 Cyclobacteriaceae bacterium | reverse complement strand
AACAGGCTATCTGCTACTTTCACAAATACCCATATTTTTTCAAAGTGTCACCAGCCACTCTCTCAATTATCTCAGCATCTTCGGGTAAAACCTGCTTCAATCCCTGAGCATTCATGTTTTTAATCTTGGAATTAACATCATGAATATTCCATCCCAGACCAAGAACATCCTCCGGCATAGGAGGGATACCAAGAAATTCTGTAATTTCATTTAGAGTTTCTGATGAATTTTCAGTAAAGTTTTCATATGTTATCGATAAAAAATTATCCAGCAACTTGCCATCGGCCTGGGCAATCTCATCTGACATTTTCCACTGTTCTGCACATAAACTAACGGGATATCCTTTATCCTTATATGGAGAGTTCCACCGCTTGTAATTCGCCTTACGCTGAATCCCCTTTGAAACAACATAGCCATTTCTCACAATATAGATAAAATATGCAGGTTTAAAATGCTCCTGGAGGTAGAGCATCCTGGCTAAATTAGCAATCGATTTTTCAATGAGATTTTTTGAATCACGCGGGTACCAGAGTGACCAGTTCTTTTTTATTTTCTCAGCCCTTTCAGCCGCTCCTGGATCGTCAGGAGCAATGCGGACATGATCAAGACATTGAGCCCACATACGAGGCCAACCTTGCTGCTCAGGATACGGAAGTTTGTTTGTTAAAAATGCACCTTCATTTAACATCCCCCCCAACATAGGGTGCTTCCTCAGCATGCTTGCTAGCAATGTTGTTCCAGAATTGTAACAACCCACAATAAATATCCAACGATCTGGATTGAGCGGGTGACCGAAAGGCAATAGCAAGCTCTGTACTGGTGACTGCATCAGCAGAGTCAAATACGCCTTGTTGAAGTTAGCTTGTAACGACTTAAACATTAGATTGCCAACTCCCCAACAGCGCATCAACATGGCAACGTGTTGGATTTTCAGTAATTGTTACTTCATACACATACTGAGACATGATTACCACTCCCCATATCTATAACCTATGCTGGATGCCAATGGCTCAACAACTCGCCTAACCTGTCGTAATTCATATCGCGGCACATCTGATGACTTTATATAACTCCCACCAACTTTATTCTTTAAAATTGATGAGTCGATATCCATTCCTAAATAATCTTGTAGAGGCCTCACATCGAAAGAGTCACTACAGAGCTCTTCATATTGAATAAGGAGTCCGCCAATCTCCTCCTTGCCACCAATATATCCTGATAGCAACTCGAGCCAATGTTCTGCAAAAGCTTTCGGGGTAAAAACTGGCTGGCTAGGCCATTGCTTATACCAGCTTCTAGCTGGACGGTATGACATGTAGGCTTTATAGGGGTTACGATAGAGAAATAAAAATTTTGCATGTGGATATAGCCACTTGAGGAAATGAGCATGATCTATAGTAAGGCGCACATCCTTCACTCCCCACCGAGAAAAACCTAACTCTTCAGCAGGGTGCTTAAAGAGTGTCTGCATATAACAGAGATTGGCTTTTTGCAGAGCTTTAATATCTGGATATAAATTAGCCACCCATAAGTTACTCAATTCAGCAGGGGCATAGTGGTCAATAAACCAGTGATCAGCAGGCCAATTTTGTGTGAGCGCTTTTATTGGCATCGCCAATCCATCGAGCAACCCCGAATGAGAATACGGCTCCCCCCAAACCAAAATACTATCCTTGGACATGATGAGGCGCTGGAGCAGTGTTGAGCCTGAGCGCCAACCAGCTGATAAGATAAAAATAGGGCTCTCTTTTTCATCACTACCTGTATTTGGCCAGCGCTGGCTAATTGTGTGTAAAGCATTTTCTACTGTAGCTTTTTGCTTTAACTCCTCCTTATGCAGAGCCCTGGCCATTCTGGTACCAACCATAGACTCGTAATAACACAGCGAGGACTTAGCAATCCGAGATAGAAAGTCTGATTTAGATACGATCTGCTTCAACTTACTCATAGATAGATTATTTGCCTATTCCTTCGCTGAATACATTTACATAACGGTCAACTATGCGATCAATATCATAATCATCAACAATACGCTGCCTAGCACGATCACCAGCGGCTTTCAATTTGGCACGATTCTCATAGGTATCCTTTATGGCGTCAGCAAGTGATTTACTATCCTGCGATGGGACTACAATACCTCCCCCGTCACTGAGTAATTGAGGAATACCGCCTACATCTGTAGCAACACACGGCACCCCAGCACTCATAGCCTCTAGAAGAACCATTGGCAACCCTTCGGTTTTTGAAGAGAGAACGACAATATCGCTTCTCCGAAGTATACCAATGACATCGTTTTGCGCGCCTAACATCTTCACATAAGCGGATATATTTAATTTTTCAATACAGTTATTTAATTCCTCAAAGCGAGGGCCATCACCAACAACAAGAACCTCAAAATCAGAAACCCCACTATCAATCAGCTCTCTTACAGCACGAAAAAGGTTTTCGTGATCCTTTTCGGGCACCAGACGACCGATACATGAAATTACAAACTTACCACTATCCAGTTCAGCAGCCACAGCATTTTTAGCTGGTGAAAACTTATTGGTATCAATCCCGTTGGCCACGGTAATAACTCTATTTTCAGGAACTCCAAGTTCCTTTATAAAAAACTCACGCAAACCGTCATGGATGGTTGTCACCACATCTGCACGCTTACTAAAAAACCGGGATAGCTTTTTTAATCGAGACTCATTTTTTGTAAGATGATTAGAGTGCTCTGTTAGTACAATCCTTTTAATGCCAGCTAATTTGGCAGGCAAATATGCCTGTATAAACAGAGGAATGTGATGAATATGAGCAACGTTTGGTTTTTCTTTACGAAATACTTTATACAAATTGTACAGAAAGCGTAGCCGTGATACCCGCCCCATACCCGCAGAAAAGCAAGGGATGCCATCTAGTTCCAATCGATTCCGAATAGGCCCGTCTGGGCCGGTTAATGAGCAAACTGAAACGGGGAAGCCTCTCTCATGTAACTTTTTAGCAATTGTTGCAGATAACTGCTCCGATCCCCCAAGCTCAAATGCATAGATGACTTCCATAATCGAAAGCTTATTATTCACATCTGGGCTCATCATGTATTAACATCCATTATTACAATAGGTATATTATTTTGGCCACTCGGTAACAACATTTTGACACGCTGATGTACCGACAAACCTGCTACTTTTCATTCAGCAAATCATTATAAACAGAAAGAATATTTT
>JAMOMJ010000145.1 GCA_027067135.1 Cyclobacteriaceae bacterium | reverse complement strand
TAATCAAATAATCTGTGTAAAGGTCTAACATATTGTCTATCATATTAGAAATATACAAAAAAACGCTCGTTACAAAAAATTATGAGATTGCGTAACATCAGGTAATAAGTTGGTTATTAAGTTAAAAGAATCTACACAATTTCTCGAAAGTGTGGTAATTACCCCTGTGGATGAAGCAAGGCTATTGGTGGAGCAGGCTATTCAAAACATCAGCACAAACTACCCGCCACAATCAACCCAACTTGAAGGGTTTCTTAGAGGAGTAATGAAAAAAGGAGATAGCATAGCCTATGTAACAGAAGGGCTATATCTTGTTGAAAAAGAGAGATATACTAAAGCCACTAAAAAGGGAAAGGTTAAGTTGTTAAAAGGTAGAGCAGTAGAAGCAAAGGAAATTGCATATTCTTTTTATGGTGCACATCATGTTGCGCACTATTCTGACTTCGTACACTACAGGCCTTCTTTTATTAATACCTCAAAAACAAAACATTATAATTATAACATTTTGGATACACTTAACTATGATGATAGAAATGTAGTAAGAGTTGGATTCCAGTTAAAGAAAAAGAAGCAGAAAGCCGAAGGAGAACTTTTTATTAATTTAGAAGACTATGCCTTTGTAAAAATAAAGTATCAGTATTATGGGGATGAAGATGAAGATGATCTTTTGGAAAAAGTTCGTGGAACAAAACGTTTATTTAGAAAATACAAGATAGAATATAAACCAGTGGATTCACTTTGGCATTTAAGTTTTATTGAATATAAATCGGCAATGTCAATTGAAAATGGAAAGGACACCTTGCGATGGACTGATGTATTTTCCACAACAAAAATCAAAAAAACTAATGAATCTATTAGTTATGAAGATCAGCTTCAATATATGGATATTACTTTGAGAACTATGGGTGAATACGATTCTACATTTTGGCGTAATTATAATATCGTTCTCCCAAGTAGAGAAACAGAATCGCTCTTTAAAAAGTATGACCCTTCAAAAACAGAGCAACAGTTAACAGGAAAAGAAGAGGCTTTAAGTAAACGTAAAAAAATGCTTAATCAAATGAGCAAATTCAAATTTACCATTGGTGTTTTTGCCCAACCTGCAACCATTGATAATGTGCTTATTAATTACATTAATGGCTCTTCAATAATTACTGAAACCGTACCCAATACAAACTTTTACTACACTGGTTTAAGTTCAGCCACAGAATACTTTTTTTCACCTTCTTTTTTTATTGGATTGGATACCAAAGCGAGTTTTGCAGGTAATAAATATTCTTCCATCTCTTTTAAAACAGGGTACAACAAAGATTTTACAGCTTTTGGCAGACCTGCAACTGCTAACTTTTCCGTTAATATGGGCCATTACCGCTTTGGCTATGTGGTTGGTAAGTATAATGTAGCCAACAACTTAGAAATTAACGGTAAACCCTTTGATAGTGGAGAGGTTCGAGTATCGCTCGAATCCAGGAGGTGGGCAGTTGAACCCACCATTAGGCTATCTTTAGAAATGAGCCGCATATTGAGCCTGTTTGCAGAAGGTGGGTGGAATATGCCTTTTTCCAGCACAGACGGGTTGTATTTTAAAGAAAAAGGGCAACCTTTTTGGAAAACAAAACAAGCCTTTGTGGGCTTACCGCACCCTGATATCAATATATCAGATGGTGCAAACGAGTTAACAGAAGTTCCCCTGAATACCAATTTGATGTTAAACGTAGGGGTGTTGATTCATTTTAACTATTGATTTCTCCTGATTTTTGAAAACCAACAGTAAAGGTATCTGAGATACTAATACCTATGTTATATAAATTGAGAATCTTCGCATAGAATGCTCAGAGTGACGCTATCGTACTCGTCATTCAGAGAACTCCGCCCGAAGAATCTCCAACAGGTGCAAGGTGCTGTCTTAAAACTCACAAATTGGTAAGTCATACTGAATTAACTTCTAGAACCTTTCAAGTTATTTGAGATAGTATAACTGGATTACTCTAAAACTTTGTACATTGCATTTTTAAATTGTAATTTTCCTAAATAATAACAAAGTGATGGAAAACAATACTAAAATAAATCCGGCTGTTAAAATAATTTTGAGCACAGTGTGTATATTCATAGGACTATGTTTAATGGCTTATGGAGTTGGATATGCTTTTGGAAAAATCGAAAAACTGTTCTTTTAAAGCTTAATAATGAATGCATACATAAAGATAGTTAGTGTAAGAAAAGTTGATATTTTTCTTAACTTTTTATTGTTTCTTGCTGGTCTTTATACCATTGGTTTTTTCATTGGAATAATGACAGCAATTGTTGAGAAACTAATCTGGTAATGAAAAACTAGTAATCGTAAGTGCTATGTTAAAAGGCTGGCACTTTGCTTTTTTAGATAACAACTAACAATAATTATCCTGACTGAAGCTATAGTTTTAAGTCTTAGCTTTTTAATTCTATAATTATGAATAAACTAGAAAATCAAATTAGTTTACTTGAAAAACACAAGCCGCTTAAAATTACTATTGGCGTAGCTTTAGTATTATTTTTTGCTTATTGTACAGGGTATGCTACCCACTTAATTTACAATTTATTATAGAATTACACAACAGCAGCTACACTAACTGCACTCAACTAGTCTGTGCAAGATGCACAGACTAGTTTCATTTAATTGAAATACTTTACCTCCTAAACTCAAAGCCATTAGGAAAACGACCAGAAGCAAAGTTATCCAGTTCGGTTCCATCTGAGTTGTACCTAACAATAGTGCCATTTGAAGTTGGATTACTAATGCCAACATATATAGTTTCGTCATCAGGGTTTACACCCAACCCATAAAAGCTATCTCCAGTAATTAAGGCCTTTTGTGGAGCAAAAGTGGCTGAGTTATCAATTACATAAATTTCTGCCGGAACACCCCAAGGAGCACTTAAATAATAAATTTTTGACCCATCTCCATTGCTAGTAATAGACCTTGCACCGCCTGCAATTTCGAAAGTATTCAGAATTCTATCACCCGTAATATCAATTTTTACTAAGTTATTACTGCATAAAACCCATAGTCTTCCGTTACCATCTTCAACAAATTGACTAGGGCCATAAGGTGTATCATAACCTCCCACAATTTCATCATTAGCTGGGTTAATAATATGTACTTTGGTAGAGTAGGCAGCAGCAGCATATACTTGATTATTGATAGTTGTTAATCCTTCCACCCCATCACTTGTATTAAGGGTGTTTATAAC
>JAMOMJ010000144.1 GCA_027067135.1 Cyclobacteriaceae bacterium | reverse complement strand
TTTGCCCGATCTTGACATAATTTTCAATTCATCTTGTACTGTCTGATCAATTTTTAGAGGTTTTCCTATTCTAGCCATACCGCAAAGATACAACTTTTATTGTTATTAGTTCGCTTTATTGGAATTCCTTACACTAGGTTAGCCATTAATGTAGAACGTATATCGTATTTAATGGTAAATATAAAGTCTATCAATTTGAGAAATATCTAAAAACAGATTCAGAAATAGCATTTAGGAATGAAATTTTGCTTTAGACAATACCTGCTTCTCCTGTTAAAAAAAAATATTCCATTATCCAATATTGTTACCTATCTTGTCGTTAACACATTAAGGAGCAAAAAGATGCAAAAAAGTAAAATAAGGCATAGGTAATTTACCTATTTTGTAAATTAGGTATTCATCTTATAGGAACAATCGGAACTGTAACTAGCTTTGTATCGTTATTACTATAACACAAGCGTTATGAGACAACTAAAAATAAGTCAAAACATTACAACAAGGGAAAACCAATCGTTAGAAAAGTATTTCCAAGATGTGAATAGAATAGATATGATTACTTCAGATGATGAAGCAGAATTATCTATAAGAATAAAAGAAGGCGATGAAGCCGCTCTTGAAAAATTGGTTCGCGCAAATTTAAGGTTTGTGGTATCGGTGGCCAAGCAATATCAAAATAGAAACCTTACATTAAACGATTTAATTAATGAAGGTAATATTGGTTTAATAAAAGCTGCTAAAAAGTTTGACCACACCAGAGGATTTAAGTTTATTTCTTACGCTGTATGGTGGATTCGTCAATCGATTATGCAAGCGTTGGCAGAAAACTCTAGAATGGTAAGAATGCCTCTTAATAGAGTAGGCACACTTAATAGAATTAGACGTACAGCTTCTGAAATGCAGCAAAACCTTGAAAGGGAGCCAACCGATGAGGAATTGGCACAAGTGCTTGAGATGAGTGTTAGTGAAGTAAAGAAAACATTAGATGGCAATATGAGGCAACTTTCTATGGATGCGCCATTTGCCAATGAAGATGACAACTCCTTATTAGATGTGCTAATGGATAAAACAGTAGATGCTACCGATAAAGGTGTAGCTTATACAGGGTCATTATCTGTAGAAGCAGAACGATCACTTTCTACCTTAAAACCAAAGGATAGAGAAATACTTAAAATGTTTTTTGGAATAGGACGTGAAAATGCACTCTCGTTAGAGCAAATAAGTGATGAGCTTGGCTTGACTCGTGAAAGGGTAAGACAGCTTAAAGAAAAATCATTACGTGAATTACGTGCTTCGAATAGATCTACGAATTTGGTGCAATATTTAGGATAGCATAGTAATTCCAAATTGGTTTAAGGTTCCATTTTGAAGGCGATTGTCCCAAAACGGAACTTTTTTATTTGTTTAAAGTTCTGAAAATAGCTCTTATAGCCCGTATGAGAGCTTTCTTGTTTCTGGCATCATTATGACAGTATGGTAAGTATGAAAACTAATTATACAGAAATGAAAAAGTCAGAACTTAATTTTTTTAAGATATTGATCGGGCTAATTTATGTGTTGCTAGCGGTGCTTATAGTAGTTGCATTAACACTTTAATAAAAGCAGAGATGAAGAAGATGTTATTTTTTCTTTTTATCCAGCGATTTTATAAACTTAGACCAGTTAAATGGATTTAAGAAAGGGTTAGACCTTGGTCCATAACTATCCTGCATATAGTACAGTTGCTGATTAAAATAGTAATTAGCATTTAAACTGGCATCATAAGGCATTGTTCTAACTAAAGCAGATAATGCATTCCCATCCAGCCTATTTCCAATCATTTCGCCTGCATCAGGTATATTAATAGCCAATATGGCCTCCTTAAACATTTTTTCAGAAAGAAAAGGCGTAATATCGATATTTTCAAGATAAACCGTATCCGTTTCCATTTTGAATACCATATTTACCCTGCCATTTGTTCCTTTAGGAATAATAAAGTGCTGCTTTATAAAGCCAATGGAACTTAGCACCATTTCATCGCCCACTAATACGGGCATCGAAAAATAGCCATAGTTATTTGAGGTAGTTCCTCTTCCGTATTTAGGAACATAAATATGAACTCCAGGTACTGCAGTTTGTCCATCATCACTTACAACCATGCCTGTTAGTTGCACAATTTCTTGATTTTGGGCAAAGAGGCTTTGGGGGTTAAAAAATGCAATAAAAGCAAATATGCTTACTAGGGCAGCATTTTGTATGAAATTAGATTTGCTCATATAGCTCAAAGATATTAATTACAGTCTTTATAACAGATAGATTAGCAAATCAATTGCTTAATTTGTGTTTAATTTACAAAAGGATGCGTTTAACACGTTTTAATTTAAGTATTGGTACCCAGCTAATGAAGGCTCTTGGTGACGAAGCGAGATTACGCATTTTAAACTTGCTAATTAATAAAGAGCCAATGACTATCTCAGATTTAGAGCATATCTTAGACTTTACTCAAACTAAAACATCAAGGCATATTACATATTTAAAAAACTCGGGTATGTTAAGTTTTCACAAGCTTGACCAATGGGTTATTTATATGATAAAAGATGAGGTGTATGAGGTGATAAGTAGGTTTATTGATTTCGTAGAGAAAGATACAACCCTCAAAAACGATTTAGAAGTATACGAAACTTTACATACGAATAGGGAACTTGCCCAAAACAAAATATCAGCACATAGATGGCAAAAACTAAAAAACATATAATTTTCGATTTAGATGATACCCTTTGGGATTTTCAGCAAAACTCATTTGATACCTTAATTGATCTTTTTGATGCTTATAGAATTGGGGATCAAGGCATTGAAATTGCTAATTTTATTGAGGTTTTTAGAGAAATTAATAATGCACTTTGGGATAAATTTGATCAGGGATTGGTAACAAGAGAGGTGATTAGAAAAGAGAGGTTTCCAAAAGTGTTTGATAAATTAGGGCTTAACTTAAATGGGGTGGCTATGCAAATGCAAGATAGTTTTATGAGCACTTGTTCCGCCAAGCCCAAATTGGTTAAAGGAGTAAAGGAAGTATTGGAAAAATTTAATTCAAAATACAAATTTCATATTCTTTCTAATGGGTTTGATGAAATACAATTTATAAAAATAAAAGCAGGAAGGCTTGAACCTTATTTTGATAAAGTGATTACATCAGGAAGGGCAGGCTTTAGAAAGCCTGAACCAGAAATATTCGATTTTACCCTTAACGAAATTGGGGCACATATAGATGAGTGTATTATGATTGGGGACAACCCCCTATCTGATATAGAAGGAGCACATTCTTATGGAATGGATCAAGTCTATTATAACGTGCACAAAAAAGAGTGTAAAATAACTCCAACTCATACTATTAAGGATATGAGCGAGTTATTGGAGATTTTGTAGTTGGAAATGAGGCAACAAAAAAGCTTTTCATAATTAAATGAAAAGCTTTTGCTCCTCCTCTTGGGCTCGAACCAAGGACCCTCTGATTAACAGTCAGATGCTCTAACCAACTGAGCTAAGGAGGAATTTTGACCAAATTTTGAACCTAGAATAAATCCCATTTTCAAATTGGACTGCAATATTAGTAGCTTGAATTTTTAATTGCAAAACTTTAGCTGAAATAATACCTAAAAAAACAATATATTTTCAAGCCAAGAAGGATTTAGCTTTACTACAAAGAATAGCAAAGTGAAAAGCCCTAAAAATACCATTCCTGCTTGAGCTAGATATTTCATTCCTTTTTTTGGTTGGTCTTCCACTGGAATTTGGCTTGAGAATATGGTATGGTAGTTTAAATAAGCAGCGGGCAAGGCAATTACAAAAGATACAATGGTTGCAAAGTCAACCAATTGTTTTAGGTTATTTAAAAATTGAGCGACTACAAAGTATCCACCTATACCAACCAATAGTGCCCAAAATACGTAAGCCTTCTTTCCTTCAGTTCTTTTAGAATCAGTATTGGTAAGCAAAAATGTGGTGCGCTGGATAGCTCTGGCATAGCCGTCAACCACTGTAATAGTAGTAGAGAACATAGCCGAAAAGGCAGCAATGGAAATTAACCAATAGCTCCATTGGCCAATGCTGCTTGTAAACATATCAATAAGTTGACTCGCAAATCCACCTGCACTATTTACAAAAGTTTGCCCTGTGCCATACATAACATAGGTTCCTAATGTTAAAAAACAAATGGCCAATACTGCACTTATCCAATAGCCTAAATTAAAATCAGCCAAGGTCTCTTTCATGCTAGGACGATAGCCAGAAGTCTTGATTTTTGCTTCTGCCCAAAGGCTAGTCCAGGTAGAAATATCCACTGCTGTTGGCATCCAGCCCATTAAGGCGATTAGAAAAACAATGCCTTGAATGGATAAAGGTTCTGCTGCTACAAAATCAGGAGCTTGGGGAGCTCTTCCATTAATAAGAACAGTAATAAAAGCTGTTATTGTTGTTAAAACGAGAACTACTCCTACTACCTTAAGAAGGTTATCAAGTATTTTATATCTACCAATGGCTAAAACAGAAATACAAAACCCCAGCAATAAAGCAGACCAACCATTATAGGGTAAAGTGAAACCAAATAAGGTAGTTGATAGTCCTGAGGTTACAAAGGTAACTGCTGCAGTAACTGTAAACATAGAGGGCACTGTAATGAGTAAATAGAGTATAAGTACCCATTTCCCTTCCTTAGCATAACCATTAATAATGCTTTTTCCGGTGGAGCCTGTATAGCGTGAGGCAAACTCAAAAAAAGGGTATTTAAATACATTAGCCATTATTATGGCTCCCAGAAAAGCAAACCCGTACAAAGCCCCTGCTCTGGTAGATTGCACTAAATGCGAAACCCCAATACAAGTACTGGCAAATAATATACCTGGACCGAGTGCTTTTAAAAATTTGGAAGAGCTCATATCAGAGAAAATAATAAAAATGCTAAGCTAATACATTTTGGCAGGTTGATTATCGGTCATTATGGCGCAATAAAAACAATCCTATTAATATTAATGACATTATGGCGCAATCATATCAATATTTTGACTTGGCACAGTATTGAATAAGGTGTTATTGAAATTAATTGTAAAACTAAAATTATAAAGTTATGACACTTGTAAGGTATAATAAAAACAGAGATCAATTTCCAACTACTGTAAACGGTTTAATGGACAAGTTCTTTAATGATGTAGCATTTGATAATACACAAATGGAAAAATTTACACCTAGTGTAGATGTGATAGAGTCGGAAAAATCATACGAACTTCATTTTGCAGTTCCAGGATTCGACAAAAAATCATTTAACATTGATGTGGAAGAAAATATACTTGCAATCAGTGGAGAACGTAAGTTTGAAGAAAAAAAAGAAGAAAAAGAGTTTACCTCTATTCAAACACAATACGGTTCGTTCCGTAGAACATTCTCTTTGCCAGATATAGTGGATAGAACTAAAATTGGTGCAGAGTATGTGGACGGAATTTTAAAAGTTACTTTGCCAAAAGACGAAGTAAAAGTGATGAAAACAACGGTAAAAATTAAATAAGTTTAGGTTGATAGGTTGAGTTAAGGAAAGGTGGTCGTCAGACTGCCTTTTCTTATTAAAAAAAAATTCAAATTTGACAACAGAATAATGACTGTTTCGTTCATGTATCTGATTAAAATAATAATATAATGAGTAGAAAAAATTTAGTTGCAGTTTTTGTGGTGGCTTTTTTAGGAAGCCTCCTAGCACTCAATAGCAATCAGCTATTCACGGGTTCAAATGATTCCTCTTATAATTCCATCCAATCCAGACAGGCTGAGCTAGGTGCGAGTTCTGTTAAAGTGAATTATAATACAAGCGTACCTAAAGAACTTGATTTTACAACAATTGCCGATTTAGCAACCAACTCGGTAGTGCACATTCGGTCGTCTTATAACGCTAGTATTAAATCCAATGGGTTTTATCAATTTAAGCAAGGCCCATCCCAGTCATCAGGCTCTGGGGTAATTGTTTCGGATGATGGTTATATTGTAACCAATAACCACGTAGTGGAAGATGCTGCGGAAGTACAAGTAGTGTTGAACGATAATAGAAGCTATGATGCTAAAGTTATTGGTACAGATCCTACCACTGACCTTGCACTCATTAAGATTGATGCAGAAAACCTGTCGTTTATGGCCTATGGAGATTCGGATGAAGTACAAGTAGGTCAATGGGTGTTGGCTGTGGGAAATCCGTTTAATTTAACCTCCACGGTAACGGCAGGGATTATTAGCGCAAAAGCTAGAAATATAGGTATCCTCAGAGATGAAACAAATAATATACAGGTAGAGTCCTTTCTACAAACCGATGCTGTGGTTAATCCCGGTAATTCTGGAGGAGCCTTAATTGATATTAATGGAAGATTGATTGGTATTAATTCTGCTATTGCCTCTCCAACTGGAAGCTATGCTGGCTATGCCTTTGCAATTCCTGTAAACCTGGTTAAAAAAGTAGCCGATGATTTACTTGAATTTGGTGTAGTACAAAGAGGGTTGTTAGGCATTAGAATCAACGATGTTTCTGCAGAACTAGCAGAGAAAGAAGGTTTAAGTGTGGTGCAAGGTGTGTATGTGTTTGAAGTGCAAGATGGTAGTGGAGCTAAAGAAGGAGGTATTGAAGACAAGGATGTTATCATTGGTATTGATGGAAAAGAAGTAACCAACACATCTGAACTTCAAGAATTGGTGGCTCGCCACCGGCCTGGTGATAAAATTAATGTAGAATTACTAAGAGGTGATGAGAAATTAAACTTTGAAGTAGAGCTACATAATTTAGGAGGAACAACAAATGTAGTTAAGCGGGTTTCAGAAGCGTTAGTAGAAGGCTCTGTATTTGAAAATGTACAAGGAGAAGAAGCAGAAAAATTGCATATAAAATCTGGAGTAAAGCTTAAAGAATTAGGCGAGGGCAAATGGAAAGAAGCTGGTATTGAAGAAGGCTTTATCATTACCGAGGTGGATAAAAATTCCATTGCTACTGTAGATCAACTTAAAAGATTAATGCCTCAATTAGAAGGGCAACGAGTTATATTACTAGGTATAATGGAAAATGGAGATAAAACCTATTATTCTGTTGATTGGTAAACTGTAAAGTCATCCTAGCGAAAGTGGAAATTAAAATGTGATTAGCCCCATCGGGGCGAAATATAATTAGCCAAGGGTTTCAGCCCTTGGCTGATTATAACGTAAAGATAGTTTTGGCGCGATTCTGTGTGGCGAAGCAAACAAGAATCGTGACAAAACGAGTTAATTATTTAAAAATAGTAAAGACTGATTGTGAATTCAATCAGCCTTTATTTGTTCAATGCAATTGATTAATAGTAGCTTTGCCACTAGTATAATCAAGTAGAAAAATGAGCGATAATTTTGGAATAAAAGAAGCACTCGAAGTGCTTGGCGTAAAGCAACATAATGCAGGTGTTTCAACTGGTGCCAACTGGTTAGAAGCAGGTAGTAATAAACTGGTTTCTATATCTCCTGCCGATGGACAAGAGATTGGAACGGTAACTGAAGCTACTCATGAGGAATATGATGCTGTAGTTAAAAAAGCAGAAGAAGCTTTTAAAAAATGGCGAATGGTTCCTGCTCCTAAAAGAGGTGAAGTAGTTCGTCAAATTGGACTAGCATTGCGTAAATACAAAGAGCCTTTAGGCAAATTGGTGTCTTACGAAATGGGAAAGTCCTACCAAGAAGGCTTAGGTGAAGTACAGGAGATGATCGATATCTGTGATTTCGCAGTTGGCTTATCTCGTCAACTACACGGATTAACAATGCACTCTGAACGTCCTAATCATAGAATGTACGAGCAATACCATCCACTAGGTGTAGTTGGCATAATTTCTTCGTTTAACTTTCCAGTAGCGGTATGGTCGTGGAATACGATGTTGGCTTGGGTTTGTGGAGATGCTTGCGTGTGGAAACCTTCAGAAAAAGTGCCTTTATGTAGTATCGCTTGTCAAAATATTGTACAAGAAGTCTTTGCTGCTAACGATGTGCCCGAAGGTATTTCTGGCCTTGTAAATGGCGATTATAAAATTGGGGAACTAATGACCAATGATAAACGCGTGCCTTTGGTTTCGGCAACTGGCTCAATCAGAATGGGCAAAAAAGTAGGAGCAGCAGTTGGAGCTCGTTTGGGTAAATCTTTATTAGAATTAGGTGGTAATAATGCCATCATTGTTTCTCCAGAAGCGGATTTAAATATGACCTTGGTTGGTGCGTTGTTTGGTGCCGTTGGTACGTGCGGTCAGCGTTGTACTTCTACCCGAAGATTAATCATTCACGAATCGGTGTATGAAGAAGTGAAAAATAAATTAGTGAATGCCTACGGACAATTGAGCATTGGTAATCCGTTGGATGAAGCCAACCATGTTGGTCCGTTAATTGATAAAACGGCAGTGGAATTATACCAAAATGCTATTGAGCAAGCCAAGAAAGAAGGAGGAAATGTAGTAGTTGAAGGCGGTGTACTAGAAGGTGAAGGATATGAATCTGGTGTGTACGTAAAACCTTGTGTAATAGAGGCCAAGAATGAGTACGAAATTGTACAGAATGAAACCTTTGCTCCTATTTTGTATTTATTAAAATACAACACTATAGAAGAAGCAATGGCTATGCAAAATGGCGTGGTGCAAGGGCTTTCTTCAGCTATTATGACGAATAACCTTAAAGAGGCTGAATTTTTCTTATCTCAAGCAGGTTCTGATTGTGGAATAGCCAACGTAAACATTGGTACTTCAGGAGCAGAAATTGGCGGTGCTTTTGGCGGTGAAAAAGAAACAGGTGGAGGCCGGGAATCAGGCTCAGATGCCTGGAAAGTGTATATGCGAAGACAAACAAATACCCTTAATTATGGCAACGACTTGCCATTAGCACAAGGCATTAAGTTTGACTTATAAATAAAGTAACGTCATCCAGAATCCCGTTTTTTTCGGGATGAAGGATTTCTATTATGTCAAATATTTGCATACTTGAGATTCTTCATTTCACATTTCCTGTTTTAACAGAAAAAGCTTATTCTGAATGACGTTTTTTTATTGTCGTTCAAACAACAAATCACTTGATTAGTATTTATTTTCAAAATTTATTACTAGTTTGGTATGGCATAGACTAATTTTTTAATTGTAACCAAACTATGGCAAAGCCAACCTATTATGCAATAATGCTAATTGATGATAATGAGATAGATAATCTCATTAATCAGAAAATGATTGAAGCATCTGAAATTACTGAGCATATTTATACCCATACGGGTGCACGTAGTGCCATTGAGTTTTTACGAAATATTGAAAAATTAGATGCAGCTTCTACCAATAATGTATTACCAGAACTGATTTTCCTAGATATTGATATGCCATTAATGGACGGCTTCCAATTTTTAGATGAATTTGGAAATCTTTCGGAGCAAACTAAAGAAAAGTGCAGTATTATTATGCTTACGTCTTCCATTAGCCCTGCGGATGTAAACCGTTCTAAAAAGTACGATTACGTGCGTAAGTACATTAATAAACCACTTACACTTGAAAATTTAGAAAAATTTAAGGAGTAAAAGTTAGAGTTAGTTTAACCCTCTTTCTTCATTTCGAGCATGTTTCTTTTTTCTCATATCTTGGAATGAAAAAAAGTTTTTTAGACTTTAAATTGTAGAACTATTTTTTCTATAACTCACTAAAAAAACACCGCCAAAAATCATAACGGAATAAAGTATGCTTGCCAATGTAATTTCATCACCTCTAAAAATAATGGCAATTATGGTAGCAAATAAAGGTTGCAGGTAAATATAATACCCAACCAATGCAGGGCTAACTACCTTAAGCGACCACAAGTTGAGTAAATAAGCAAAAAAAGTACTTCCTATAATAATGTAGGCAATGCTTACCCAAATTCCTATATCGAAATTAGACCAGTTCGCTGCCATTAATCCACTATACCCAAAAGGAATAACCATAAAACTGCCGAATAAAAACACCCACTTTATAACTGTGAGTGCGTTATATTTTAGCATCAGTGGTTTAACAATTACCAGGTAAATACTGTACGAAATAGCATTTACCAAAATGAACAGATTACCCGTAAATGTACTATTGCTAAAATCGGTTCCGTGCGATGTTATCAATAGAATTGCCCCCAAGGCACCCAGTCCTATTCCTAGAAATTTTACCCAAGTAATTTTCTCCTTGAGTAAGAAATAGGAAACGACCAAAACGAAAATGGGTGTAGAAGTCATTATTACTGAACCCAACATAGGTGATGTCAGGCTTATACCTTTAAAGAAAAAGATCTGATTGGTGGCTACTCCAAAAAGAGCCGCAAAAAAGAATCTTGATAAATCAATTGCAGATGGTGTTTTATGCACACCTGTAAAATAATGAAACCCCCAAAATAATAGAGTGGCCATTGGCACTCTAAAAGCAATTATTCCTAAAGCACTGATATGTTCGGGCATTACAATTTTGGCTACTGTATAATTAGCGCCAAAAAGTAAGCTTACCAAAGCCAACACTAAATGTACTTTAAGGTTTGATCTCATAGATTAATGAAATGATTTTGCGAATTTAGCATTTCAAACTGACTAATACTTCACATTGATAGATTCTAAAATTCCATTAGCCGAACGAATGCGCCCCTCATCTTTAAATGAATTGATTGGGCAAGAACATTTAGTGGGCAAAAATGGTGTTTTGCGTACCGTAATTAATAGTGGCAGCTTACCCTCCATGATTTTATGGGGTCCTCCAGGAGTAGGAAAAACAACTATTGCCAATATTATTGCCAATGAAATTAAAAGTCCATTTTTTACAATTAGTGCTGTAAGTGCAGGAGTTAAAGATGTTAGAGATATTATCGCTAAGGCTAAACGACTGGCAAAAGCAGTGCTATTTATAGATGAAATTCATCGCTTTAATAAATCGCAACAAGATGCACTGCTAGGTGCAGTTGAAAAAGGAACAATAATACTTATTGGCGCAACTACAGAAAATCCTTCTTTTGAAGTAAATTCGGCACTTTTATCACGATCACAAGTATATACACTCAAGTCTTTAACCAAGGAGCACCTTGAGTTATTGGTGAAAAATGCATGCAAAAAAGATGTAGAACTCTCTAAACGAAAGATCGAGTTTAAAGAAACGGAAGCACTTTTTAACCTGTCAGGTGGAGATGCTCGCAAAGTACTAAACTTGCTAGAGTTGTTGGTGGAATCTTCGGAGGCTAAAAATGTGGTAATTACCAATAAATTGGTGCAAACCAAAGCCCAGCAACGTGTGGCTATTTACGATAAAAGTGGAGAGCAACATTATGATATTATTTCTGCTTTTATAAAAAGCATAAGAGGTAGCGACCCTAATGCAGCGGTGTATTATTTGGCTCGTATGATAGAAGGGGGTGAAGATGTTAAATTTATTGCACGAAGATTATTGATTCTATCATCAGAGGATATTGGTAATGCTAATCCAACCGCCTTAGTTATTGCTACAAATTGCTTTCAGGCAGTTGCTGCCATTGGCTACCCCGAAGCCCGAATAATTTTATCACAATGTGTTACTTATTTGGCAGCATCACCTAAAAGTAACGCAAGTTATATGGCCATTAAATCAGCCGAAAAATTAGTTCAAGAAACAGGTGATTTACAAGTGCCGATGGCTATTCGTAATGCTCCTACCAAAATGATGAAAGAACAAGGATATGGCAAAGGCTATCAATACAGTCATTCCTATGAGGGTAATTTTATTGCCCAAGAATTCCTTCCTAAAGAAATAGCCAACACCGTCCTCTACGACCCTGGGAATAATGCAAGGGAGAACGAATTAAGAAATAGGCTCAAGGCTCTTTGGAAAGAAAAGTATGGGTATTAAAAGAAATTGCATAAAGTTTATTAGCCAAAACAACTTTTATGTTTTTAATACTAATTGCTTGCAATAATTTGTATTATACTGAGTTTTAATAAAAATATATACTCAATGATTAAAACCTTACACCTTCTATCTGCTTGTGCTTTCTTAGCATGTATAGTAATTGGCATACCAACAACTAATGCTCAAGAATACACGTGCTCAACGCTTGAAAGCATATCCGAAATTAACCTTCTAAAAAGTAAAAAAAGCAACTTTGTTATCTTCGCTGAAGACTCTCATAATGATAATCTTATTAATAGGCAACATGTATTTGATTACATGGTTTCCATTAAACAACAGGGGTTTAACCAGTTGGCTTTGGAAGCAGCTGTAGCGTACGAGTATGTGAGTAGTTTAGAGGATACTACCGTAATTAATGGCTTAGTTGGGCCTCTGAATTATAGTTTTTTGCGAAGGTTACTTCTTTATAATAAGGAAAATCAAGATACCCCAGTAAATGTTCGTGGTTTTGATGTAGAAACTTACCCTCCGTTTGCATTAAATATGCTTGATTTTATTCTTAAGAAATATCCTGCTAAGCCAAAAGAATTGGATGAGTTGCATTTGGCAATTGAAAAGATAAGATTGATGAGTTCAGAAGAGGAACAAAGCGATTCTATTAAAGAATTAGCAATTAAGATTAAACAGTACAATCCCAGGAGCACAGGGGTATTTAGTGAATCGGATTCTGCTTACTTTTTCAAGATTTCGAACAACCTTAAAATGGGTGTTTTGTTTAATTTTAAAGACTGGAAGCTTCGAGAAAAATACATTTTTCAAAATATAGAATCAATAAATAATGAAAGCAATAATAAATCGGTTATTTTAATTGGGAGCCAGCATGTTGATAAAAAAGTGTATAGAAATGTACCTTCATTATATACAATGATGTTGGAAAAAGGAATGTTGAAACCGGAGACTGACAGTGCTCCGGTAATTTTATTTAAAAAAGATAATAATACAGCCGAACGGTTAGGGCTCTACAAAATTCCTAAAAAGGACAAGGAATATATAATGAAGTACATAAGCCAATATTCCGGATTAATTTATTGTGCCGGCAGTAAAATAGAGAAACCAGCAAAGGGGTATTTATTTTATGAGTAGTAGAATAATCATTTCTTGCCAAAAAGCACTTTTTATGGTTAGTGCAATGGTTATGTTTTGCTCATTATGTTTTTCCCAAACTTGCCTGAACCTTCAGACCAATAACTGTGATGAAATTAAAAACACAAATTTACCATTAACTGATTTTGATCTATTACTACTGGGTGAAACGCATGGAATGGCTGATAATGCCAGGTTACAGTCAAAATTTTATAATTATCTCAATGCCGAAAAAGGGGTAAATAATATTTTAATAGAGTGGGGGAGAGCAGAAGCATATTTGATTAATGAATATTTGAGAACAGGGGATGAAAATTTTCTGAAATGGACTTCTTTTGGTTATTTTAACTGGGAGGTTGAGTTGGCTTCCTGGAATTTTATCAGAGAGAATTGTTCTAAAAACACCAAGGTGTACGGAGTAGATTTTGAAAGAGAACCAGCTCTTACAGCCTCTGTTTATTTATTATTAGATAAGAGTTCTAATTTGAAAGAACAGCTTAATGCCAGATTAGATACGCTAAAATTTTCAAGCAATACAAATGAGTTTAAGCAGTGGTTATTCGAAAATATTCCTGACGAATATAAAAATGAAGCCATAATGGAAATACTTTCAAATGAGTCATCAAAAAGTGATTTTTATGGAAGGGACGAAAAAATGGTTAATTATTTTAATTCTATTAAAAAACCAGATGAAAAGTATTTTGGAAGGTTTGGCACTATGCATACCCAACTTGATAACCCCCAAGTATTTGCCGGCATGCTTTCCATTAATCATAAAATAATTTCAATAAATATTCACTATCAGGATTCCTGGTATAATGAGGATACAAAAGTTAAGTATAGTTTTTTAAACGACAGAGGGTTTTTTAAAAGAAAAACCATTCGTAATAATATAGATTATGCTGTAAAATTAACCAATTGTGAGAACTATCTTTTTAAGATAACTCCATCGAATAAGTATCTAAAAAAAGTGGGTCTTAAAGGACAATATCTAATCTTTTTAAGAGACAAAAAGGGTATTAACTATTAACCAATTACGCTAGGTTCTATGTATAACAGCCTTTTTTAAAGCTCTTAATATTGGCTTTGCTATCATTTTTTGCAGATAATGCAGATTGGTTCTGATTTTTCTGCGTAAATCAGCGATATCTGCGGGAGAAAAACATAGGAGATGAATGAATTATGAGCAAGAATGATGAATATACTTTGCTGTACTTATTAGAACTTAACCATAATTACAATTGCATTATTTTTATCAAACCCCATACCTCTCCACCAATACACTGCAATGATGCATCGAGTGGCCTGCAATCATTCTGCCAATTTTCTCTACGGTTAAGCCCTTTTGTTCTTCGGGGCCGTAGTAGGCGAGCATCTCGGGAGTAAAGCTTTCAAAAAGCTGTGTGGTTGATTTACGAAGTGTAATAAATTCTTGAATGAGAGCATCGAGGCTTCGAGTTTCAGCTCCACAATTTTGGGCGTAATTATCTTCTTCAAAACCGTTGAGCAATGTTTTGTCTCTACGAGCATAGCGGAGGGCGCGGTAACTCATGATTCTTTCTGTATCTATAATGTGGCTAATTAGAGCCTGTCTATAAATGGTTAACAAATTATGTATCAGTAAGTTGTGTTGAATATTCAGAATTTATCTTATTTTAGTAAGAAAAGAATCCTATGAAGATATTCAATGAACTGATACTAAAG